>NZ_JBHUPT010000104.1:0-15028 GCF_049056525.1 Leisingera coralii
CTGCCGGTGTCATGGCCGCCTGTGGGGAACTGCGACAAGGTGACGGTGCAGCCGTGATGGCTGAGCCAGGCGGCGGCATCTGCGCCGGGGTCCTCGCCGTCGCGCGCGTCGCTCATGTCCGGGTCGAAGCAGCCGATCACCACCTCTTGCGCGGCCTTGAAATAGGGCAGGGCGGCATGGGCGGCGCGGGAGGCGGACAGGCTGCTGTTCCAAGCCAGGAACACCCGCTTGCGGGCCGCGAAGGGGCTGCCGTTCACCATCAGCGGAACCGGCGAGCCGAACAGGATGCCGTGCACCGCATCGCGGAACACCTCCGGATCCTCGCGCAGGCCTTCCGCCGCTTCGGCAATGTCGCAGGTCAGCGCCCGGCGGGCGGCCATCAGCCGGATGTCCGCGTCGCTGGCGGTGACATACTGCACGTCGCCAGGCGTGTTGCTGCGGGTCAGCAGCGCCTCCACCTCCGCCGCGCGGGCGGCTTGGGCGGTCCGGCAGCTCTGCAGGGTTTCCAGCCATTCATCCGGCACCGCCATCGCGCCATAAGCAGAGGCGCCATAGGCGAAATAGGGCATGCCTGGCAGGGTTTTCAGCAGCAAGCAGGCCAGATGCGCCTGCTGTTCGCGGGCGGCCTCAGCGGCGGCGGTGATGGTGGTATCGCTTGTGTTGCTGCTGATCGCAAAGAGCGACGTTCTGCGGTGCATGGCAGGCCTCCTCCCCGGTCTGCGCGGCAGACGGCGCGTATGCCGCTGCGGTCATTAAACCAGCCCGTGCGGCGGCTGCCATGATCCTGATCAATGCAATCCGGCGCGCCGCGGGAGGGCGGTCAGTTGCGGCAGATCTCGATGCAGGCGCGCAGGCCGCGGCGGCCGTCCTCGAAGTACAGCCGCCCGCCGTGCTGCTCTGCCACCGTGGCGACGATCGTCAGCCCCAGCCCGAAGCCGTCGATGGCCTTCGTATTGTCCCCGCGCCGGAACGGGGCGATCACTTCGGTGATCTCCGCCGCCGTCATGCCGGAGCCTTCGTCCTCGATGGCGATGATCGCGTGCTCCGCGGTGGCGCTGAGGCCGATTGAGGCGCGGCGGCCGTATTTCAGCGCGTTGTCGATCAGGTTCGACACCGCGCGCTGCAGCGACAGCGGCCGGGCCACCACCAGCATGGGCTGATCCTCCGGCATTGCACTGCGGCCGGGGGCTGAGGTGAAGACAGAGCGGCCGCCCGCGGCCACCTGCAGCTTGGGGCGCAGCAGTTCCACCGGCTTGCCGAGGTCCTGATAGTCGGCGGCGACCGCCTCGACCAGCGAGGTGAGGGAGAGGCGGCGCGGGGTTTCGGCGCTCATTTCGGCGCGGGTGTAGGTCAGCACGCTTTCGATCATGCCGGTCATGGCGTCGAGGTCGGTTTCGAACATGAGGCGCAGCTCCGCGTCCTTGATCAGTGCCGCGCGCAGCCTCAGCCGGGTGGCGGGGGTGCCGAGGTCGTGGCTGACGCCGGACAGCACCGCGGCGCGGCTGGCGAGCTGTTCGCGCTCAGTTTCCAGATAGCTGTTTACTGCCGCGACGATCTCCTGCAGCTCGGCGGGGCCTTGCACGGTATAGGCATCAGGGCCGCCGAGGCGGCGGCGGCCATGCAGGGCGCGGGCGAAGCGGCCGAAGTGCGCGGAGGTGTCCAGCACCAGCGTTGCCAGCACCGCCAGCGCCAGCAGGGACAGGAGCAGTGCAGCCAGGCGGTAGTCGCCAGGCGCAGCGGTGCAGCCCCAAACAGCGGTGCCGTCCACCCGCAGCCAGGGGCCGTAGCCTGCGCGGGCAAAGATCACCGGTTCGCTGCAATAGGTGGCCAGCAGCCGGGTAACGGCGCCCAGTTTTTCTGCCGCGGACTGGCCGCCTGCGGGCGGCAGCTCAGCCACCGGGTAGCGCAGGCTGCCGGAGGCGATGACCAGCCCCAGAACCTCGCCCGACAAGGGATCGGGGCCGCTGTCGAGGATCGAGACATTGGTGAAGAACGCCGGTTTCGCGATGCCCTCCAGCCGCAGGTAATCGCCGCTGGTCAGGAACGCCGCCTGCTCCGGGTTCACCGGGGTGACCGCCACGCCCTCTGGCGGTGCGCCGCCGCGGCGCAGGGTGCTGTCCAAGGTGATGCCTGCAATGGTGCTGCGTGTCAGATGCGCCTGCCAGTTGGCGCCGGACTGGAACCACAGCCAAGCGGCCCCTAGCCCCGCAACAAAGGCCAGCGGCAGCAGGAGCAGGCCCAGGGTTCGAAGGCGCAGCGCCATCCGGTTCAGCCTTCACCGGTCTCGACATCCACCGCAAAGACATAGCCGGTGCCGCGTTCGGTGCGCAGCATCCGGGGATCCTTGGGGGTCTGTTCGATCTTGGAGCGCAGCCGCCCGACCAGCACGTCGATGGCGCGGCCGGAGCCTTCGTCACTGCCGCCCGCGCCGGTCACATCAAGCGCCGCGGCGATCTCCTCGCGCGTCAGCGGAATATGCGGATTGGCCAGGAACACCTTGAGCAGCCCGGTCTCGCGCCGCGACAGCGCCACCTGCACTCCGGCGGGGGAGATTACCTCGTCCCGCTTGGCGTCATAGGTCCAGTCGGCAAATCGGAAGGTTGCGACACTGCGCCGGTAGATCAGCGAGGAGGAGCGGCGCGCGCGTTGCAGCACCGCACGCACGCGGGCCAGCAGAAGATCGGGGTTGAAGGGTTTGGCAATGTAGTCGTCCGCGCCGGATTCATAGCCCGCCATGCGCTGGTGGTCGGCGGACAGGGCAGAGACCAGTATGATCGGCACATCCTGTTCGCTGCGCAGGCGGGTGCAGATCTCCACCCCGTTTTCGTCGCCCAGCATCACGTCCAGCAGGATCAGATCGACACGGCCCGCGCCGATCTGCTCGCGGATCGAGGCCTCGCTGTCGCAGGGCAGGGCGATAAAGCCGTTCTGGCGCAGGTACTGGGTAAGCATTATGCGCGTCTCGGTATCGTCATCCACCACCAGCAGCCGCGGAATCGCCATTCGTCCGTATCCTCCCCAGACGGCCTTGACGGCCCAGTGTTTGTAACACCATGCAACAAAATCAATTGCTGCGTAACAACAGGTAACAGCTGGCCGGAAAATCTGCTGCGCCGGGCCCTGGCCAGGCGCCGGGGTGATTGAAAACGGGCTGGATGATTTTGCAAGCTTGGCAGGAAGGCTGCGGGGAGCGGCCATCATATAGGGAGGAATAAGCGATGAAATTCACCGCTTTTGCGGCCGTTTCGGCCGTGGCGCTGACATGTGCGGCCCCGGCGCTGGCCGGGCCGCAGGCAGAGGTTCTGCACTGGTGGACCTCGGGCGGCGAGGCCAAGTCGGCCGCCGTTCTGCAACAGGAATTTGCCGATAACGGCGGCACCTGGACCGATATGCCGGTGGCGGGCGGCGGCGGCGATGCGGCGATGACCGCGCTGCGCGCGCGTGTCCTGTCCGGCAACGCGCCGACCGCGGTGCAGCTCAAAGGACCCGCAATCCAGGAATGGTATGAGGAGGGCGTGCTGGCCGATATCTCCTCTGTTGCCGAAGCCGAGGGCTGGGCGGATGTTCTGCCCGGCTCGATCGCCGAGCATATGAAATGCGAAGGCAAGTGGTGCGCCGCACCGGTGAACGTGCACCGGGTCGACTGGATCTGGGCCAATGCCGCGCTCTTGGAGGCCAACGGCATTGAAATGCCTCAGACCTGGGACGAGTTCAACGCCGCCGCTGACAAGCTGATGGCGGCGGGCATCACACCGCTGGCGCATGGCGGCCAGGCCTGGCAGGACGCCACCGTGTTTGAGGCCGTGGCTTTGGGCATCCTGGGGCCGGAAGGCTTCCACAAGGCCTTTGTCGAGCTGGACATGGAGACGCTGAAATCAGAGCAGATGGCCGCGGTGTTTGATCAGATGCGCAAGATGCGCGGCTACGTGGACGCCAACTTCCCGGGCCGCGACTGGAACCTGGCCACCTCGATGGTGATGAACGGCGAGGCGGCGTTTCAGATCATGGGCGACTGGGCCAAGGGCGAGTTCCTGGCCGCGGGCAAGGAGCCGGGCAAGGACTTCCTCTGCGCCTCGGTGCCAGGCGACGGGTTCCTCTATAACGTCGACAGCTTCGCCATGTTCGAGGTGGACGGCGAGGACAAGCAGGCCGGGCAGGATCTCTTGGCCAAGCTGATCGTCGGGCCGAAATTCCAGGAGGTGTTCAACCTCAACAAGGGCTCGATCCCGGCGCGGGTGGATGTGGCACTAGATGCCTTCGACACCTGCGCGCATCTGTCGGCCAAGGACATGGGCGAAAGCGCCGAGAACGGCTCGCTGCTACCGAGCTATGCCCACGGCATGGCGCTGCGCGGCGCGCAGTCGGGCGCAATCACCGATGTGGTGACCGCGCATTTCAACTCGGACATGTCCTCGGATGAGGCCGTGCAGATGCTGGCCGACGCTGTCGCCAACTCCATGTGATCCTCTCCCGGGCCTCGCGTCCTCCGGGATGCGGGGCCACCTATTCGAGGGCCGTTACAATGTCCCAATGGCTTGAACGTCATATTCCGAAGATAGTGCTGGCACCGTCGTTCGCTGCGGTGCTGGTGTTTGTCTACGGCTTCATCATCTGGACCGCCTGGGTGTCGCTGACCCGCTCGCGCCTATTGCCGAAATACGAGATCGAAGGGTTCATCCAGTACGAGCGCCTGTTCGCCGCGCCGCGCTGGGACACAGCGATGTCGAACCTGTTTGTGTTCGGCACCCTGTTCATCGTGATCTCGATGCTGCTGGGGCTGATGCTGGCAATCCTGCTGGACCAGAAGATCCGTACCGAGGGCGTTCTGCGCACCATTTACCTGTACCCGATGGCGCTGTCGCTGATCGTGACCGGCACCGCCTGGAAGTGGATCATGAACCCCGGCCTGGGGCTGGAGAGCATGGTGCGCGGCTGGGGGTTTGAGAGCTTCACCTTCGACTGGGTGATCAATCCGGACAAGGCGATCTATGCGGTGGTGATTGCCGGCGTCTGGCAGGCCTCGGGCTTTGTCATGGCGCTGTTCCTGGCCGGGCTGCGCGGCGTGGACAGCGAGATCATCAAGGCCGCACAGGTCGACGGCATCCCCAGCTGGCGGATCTATACCGCGATCATCCTGCCGTCGATGGCGCCGATCTTCCTGTCTGCCTTCATCGTGCTGGCGCATCTGGCGATCAAGAGCTTCGACCTGGTGATTGCCCTCACCGGCGGCGGCCCCGGCTATGCCACCGATCTGCCCGCAACCTATATGTACACGATGGCCTTTTCCCGCGGCGACATCGGCCAGGCGGCGAGCTCTGCCATGGTGATGATGGCTGTGGTTTTCGCGATCATCGTTCCCTATCTCTACTCCGAGCTGAGGGCCAAACATGACTGACATGACCCTGGACCCCGCCCGCCCCGCCGCGCGGAACTGGAGCCGCATCGGCTTACGCTGGCTGCTTTTCACCCTCCTGGGCCTGTTTGCCCTGTTCTACCTGATGCCGCTGTTCGTGATGATCACCACCTCGCTGAAAAGCCTGGAGGAAATCCGCACCGGCAGCCTGATCGCCTTCCCGCGTGAGGTCACGTTCGAGGCCTGGCGCACCGCCTGGTCCGAAGCCTGCACCGGCATCCAGTGCCAGGGCCTGCGCCCCTATTTCTGGAATTCGGTGGTGATCGCGGTGCCGGCAGTGGCGATCTCCACCATGCTGGGGGCGGTCAATGGCTATGTGATCGCGCAATGGCGGTTCCGGGGCGCCAACCTGATCTTCTCGCTGATGCTGTTCGGCTGCTTCATCCCGTTCCAGGTGGTGCTGCTGCCGATGGCGCGGATGCTGGGGCTGATGGGGCTGGCGGGCAGCATTCCGGGGCTGATCTTTGTCCATGTGATCTATGGCCTCGGCTTCACCACGCTGTTCTTCCGCAATTACTACGTGACCATTCCACAGGACCTGGTGAAGGCGGCCAAGGTCGACGGCGCGGGCTTCTTCCGCATCTTCTGGTCGATCTTCCTGCCGCTCAGCCTGCCGCTCATCGTGGTGACCGTGATCTGGCAGTTCACCCAGATCTGGAACGACTTCTTGTTCGGCGTCTCCTTCAGCCAGGCGGGCACCCAGCCGGTCACGGTGGCCCTGAACAACATCGTCAACTCGACCACCGGCGTGAAGGAATACAACGTCGACATGGCCGCCGCGATCATCGCCGCGCTGCCGACGCTGCTGGTCTATGCCGTTGCCGGCAAATACTTCATCCGCGGCCTGACCGCTGGCTCTGTGAAAGGGTGAAAGATGGTTTTTGCCCGCAAAAATGAAAGCCGCCAGTGGCGGGTTTCAAATCTTGAACGCGGCGGGCCACTGCACGCCGCTGGGAAGGAAACACAAAAATGAAACCTATCCTGGACATCACCAACCTGCGCAAGAACTACGGCGCAACCGAGATCCTCAAGGACATCAACGTCAGCATCAAGGCGGGCGACTTCCTGGTGCTGGTCGGCCCCTCCGGCTGCGGCAAGTCCACGCTCTTGAACTGCATCGCCGGGCTGGAGCCGATCTCCGGCGGGCAGATCGAAATCGGCGGCCGCGACATGACCCATGTCAGCCCCAAGGACCGCGACATCGCCATGGTGTTCCAGTCCTACGCGCTCTACCCGACGATGACGGTGGCCAAGAACATCACATTCGGCATGAAGGTGCGCGGCGCCGATGCCGCCACCCAGGACCGCAAGCTGAAGGAAGTGGCGGCGCAGCTGCAGATCGAGGCGCTCTTGGACCGCCGTCCCGGTCAGCTGTCGGGCGGCCAGCGGCAGCGGGTGGCGATGGGCCGGGCGCTGGTGCGCGATCCCAAGCTGTTCCTGTTCGACGAGCCGCTGTCGAACCTGGATGCCAAGCTGCGGGTCGAGATGCGCACCGAGATCAAGAAGCTGCACCAGAACCTCGGCGCCACCATGGTCTATGTCACCCACGACCAGATTGAGGCGATGACGCTGGCCACCAAGATTGTGGTGCTGAAGGGCGGGGAGGTGCAGCAGATCGGCACCCCGGCAGAGATCTACAACAAGCCCGCCAACCTGTTTGTGGCCGATTTCATGGGCAGCCCGGCGATGAACCTGATCCCGGCCCGCGCGCAGCCGAACGGGCAGGGCACGCGGATCGAGATGGATTGCAGCGGCAGCGCCCCGATCGTGCTGAAGGACAGCCGCGCCACCGGCCTGCCGCAGGATGTGATCCTGGGTGTGCGCCCCGAAGACATCGCCGAGGCGGGCTTCCGCGCGGGCGAGGGCGTGCAGGAGGCGGCCTGCCTCATCGACATGGTGGAGCCTGCCGGTGCCGATACCTATGTGGTCTCCAATCTCGGCGGCAAGCAGGTGACCGCGCGGCTGCACGCGGAAACCCGGGCGCAGCCGGGGCAGATGCTGGATCTGGCCTTTGACCTGTCCAAGGTCTCCTACTTCTCGCCCGCAACCGGCGAGCGGCTGAATTGACCCGGCTGCGGCTGGTCGCCGATGCGGGCGGCACCAATACACGGCTGGGGCTGACCGAAGACGGCGTCCTGCTGCCGGACACGGTGCAGAGCTTCCGCAATGACGGGTATTCCGGCTTTGCCGAGGTGATGGGCCGCTACCTGCAGGAAGCGGCCCCCGGCGGTGTGGCGGAGGTAGCCATTGCCATTGCCGGGCCGGTCACCGGCACCACCGCGCGGCTCACCAACCGGGACTGGCATTTCGACGCCGCAGCGCTGTCGCAGCGCCTGGGCGGTGCGCCTGTGCATCTGCTGAACGATCTGGCCGCGCTGGGGCATGCCTGCCCGCATCTGGAGCCGGAGTGTCTGGACACCGTGATTGCGCCCGCGGACAGCGCAGGAGAGGATGGCCAGCGGCTGGTGGTGGGCATCGGCACCGGCTTCAACCTGTCGCCGGTGCTGCAAGCCGGCGGGCGGGTGCAATGCCTCAACGTGGAATATGGCCATGTCAGCCTGCCGCTGGATGTGGCGGAGCTGCTGCGCAGCCGGATTGGCGATGCGGCGGTGGATTTCCCTACGGTGGAGCATCTGTTCTCCGGCCGCGGCCATGCAGCAATGCGGGCGCAGTTTCCGGACGGTGAGGCGGGAGAACAGGCTTTTCAGGAGGCCTACGCCCGGCTGCTGGCCCTTCTGGCGCGCAATCTGATGCTGGCGTTCCTGCCAGCGCAGGGGGTTTATTTTGCAGGTGCTGTGGCGCGCAGCCTGCTGGACTCCCTGGCACGGAAGGTGTTTGCGGAGGCTTTTCGCCAGCCGTTTGCACTCGATGCGAGGATATCGGCACCGGTTTATGCTATCCTCGACGACGCTGCGGCGCTGAAAGGCTGCGCAGCCGTCACCTTCAACGGCTGACCCAGACATATGCCGGTGCAGTTGCGCCGTGTGAAGGCTCAAGGGTCGTTGCGATGTTTCCTGCTATAGGGATTGCTAAGTTGTTTGGGCGTGGTTGAGAAGGGTGAAGATCGCCATTCAGGCCTCCTGGTTCACAGCGGCAAGGGCCTATTCCAAGGTACTGCGCGGCTCCAGATAGCTTGGGAAGTAACTGCCCTGCTGGAACTAGGGCACCTTCAGGTTCAGCGTGCCCCAACGGGTTTTGAGAGGGCGCACTCGATACCCGTTGCGCCGGGTCGTGCGCTGATCGACCCGTTCATGCATGCCGACACTGGTCAGGCCTTTGGTATCGGCCTGCATGATCAGTTGCAGCACGGCTCCGGCAACGGCTTAAAGAAAACCGCCGCCATCCTGATTTGCCGGAACCCCGGAGAATTCCATGTTGGTTTTGGTCACCGGGGGCTCCTCATTGTCGTGGCTGAAGCCGCGAAACTACACTCGGCCATAAACGTTGGTGGCCACCCAGGATTATACAGTCAAAGGTGCAGAAATTGCACCACTTGCGCGGACACTATCATAATCAGTGCTCACAATGCGTGTGCTGCCCGCGCACGTTAACGTTTTAGTCGGCTTCGAAAACGATCCGCTTGATCTCTTCTGTCGTAAGATCAGGAGGCACAACATCGGCACCCATCAGAATTTCTGCATAGTGAGGTAGATTAGCCAGTCGTTCTTCCAGCGTTTCAGTCACTCCCATCCGGTAATACCCACTCTGGTGGAAATAGGTCATCAGAGCACGCACACGGGCTGCAGGGCCTTTGAATCCGAACTCGTTGAACATCTCTTCCAGCTGGCTGATCCGGCGGGCATCCACCTTCTTCAGTTTTGCTTTCGTTTCCGGGCAGGAATGAGCCCAGTCGCGAATCGCATTGTCGTACTTAGGATCGTAGTCAGTTTCGCTAAGCAAGACCCGCACATATCCGAGGTATTTCTGACGGCAATCGCGCTTCGGATCATCAAAAACGCGGTCGAAGGCCATAGAATTGGCGGTTTCCCAGTCATCGCGCAGTGTTTGCAGAAGTTCTTCAAGGCTGGAGAACAGCCAGTAGAAGGCGCCCGTTGTCGCATCCAACTCAGCTGACAGGCGGCGTAGGCTGAGCCCGGAAATTCCGTCGCTGACCAGAATACTGCGGGCAGCCGCAATCCAATCCGCCTTCTCCAGGGGCATGTCCTTGCGGTCTGTTTTGTTTGTTGCGCCCATTTTCCAGCGTTTCTCCCTGCGGCATTTTTGATTTCTACATTGACAAATTATCGCGGCGCAGCGCAACAATCCTCCTTGACGTAACGACTGTTATGTTTGCGGGCAACCGCATGTGGCATCAGACGGAGGAGGTGATGTTCATGAACTGGATTTTGAAAGGCGTAGCGGCGATTGCCCTGCTTGCAACGCAGGCAGTGGCGGGAACGACGCTGAAGTTTGCAACTGACTCGGGCGCCGAAGGCTCGCCATCGGGCAATGCACTGAAACGCTGGGCGGAGCTGATCGAGGAGGGCTCAGGCGGTGAGATCGACGTCCGGGTCTTCTACCAGAACCAGTTGGGCGGCCAGCTTGAGCTGTTCGATCTGTTCGTCGCTGGTGAAGTGGACTTGCTGCTGAGCTGGCCCTCCACTTCTTATGACAAGCGCATCGGGTTGCTGTACACACCCTACATGGTGACCTCCTGGGAGGAGGCATTCGAGGCCTATAAGCCCGGGGGCTGGGCAAACGAGACTCTGAACGAAGCCTTTGCGGGTCTCGGCATCCGCTATTACGGCGCCTGGCCGGAAGGGTTCGCCGGCGTCGCCACCCGCGGCGGTTATGCGCTGGATCTGGAGAGCGCCGACGGAATGAAAGTGCGCACACCGCCGTTCTTCCCGATGCCGCAGACCTTGCAGGCAATGGGATACCAGACCGCAGCGATCGACTGGTCGGAGGTTTACACCTCGATCCAGACCGGTGTGGTCGATGGTGATGCGGGCAATGTGATCTACTGGGACTATGAATACTTCCGCGACGTGCTTGATTACTACGTGCGAACCAAGCACGTCTTTGTCACCGGCAGCCTGATCGCAAACGCAATCAGCATGGAAGGGTTGTCCCAGGAGCATCAGGACTTGGTCCGCGACAGTGCTATTACCGTAATGCAGGAACGTTTCGAGACCGCTCGAGCGGAGGATGAGAAATACGTTAGCATCGCCATCGAGTCCGGCATGGAGTATTTTGAGCTGACCGATGAGCAACTGCGCCCGATGGTCGAGAAAGTTCGCGCTGAAGTCTGGCCGCAGCTGGAGGCGGATCTGGGGCCGGAGGTCCTCAGCAAGATGCGCGAACACGCCAATTGACCTGACCAGAGGCACTGACCTTTCCGGCGGGCAACCCGCAAGCTGCCCGTCGGTCTGTTTTTAGCTGGAACTCTCATGTTGTTGAAACTGCTTCACTTGCTGGACCGCGGGCTTGCCGGTCTGATGGCTGTGGCCATCATCGCCAGCACTGCTGCCATCATCGGGCTCATTACTTTTCTGATTTTGTCCCGGTTCGTATTCGGATGGTCCGTTGTAGGGCTGCTGGAGCTTTCCACCCTTTGCGCGATCTGGCTCTACATGACCGGCGCCGTGCTGGCCTCCCGGAATAAGGAGCATATCGTGGTTGATTTCACCGCGCAGGCGATTTCCGCACCGCGGCTGCAGGCGCTGCACGAGCTGTCGGTGGCGGCAATTGTGCTGGTGCTAGGTGTGTTCTTTCTGTCGCTGGCGCGCGACATGCTGGGCTGGTCCTTCCGGCGTCCACAGACCACCCCGGGTCTGGGCATTCCGCTTTTGGTAGGCCAGGGCGCCATCGTGTTCGCCGCGGCGTCCGCCACTCTCTATGCGCTGCGCGATGTCGTTGCCGCCATTCTGAAACTGTTTCGCCCCAACAGGGAAGCTTAAGCCATGGAACCGGTTTGGGCAATCCTCATCCTGCTGGTCTTGATGGTGTTCGGCGTGCCGGTTGCCTGGTGCTTCGCTGGTGTCCTGATGTATCTGGTATGGGCCTATGACGTATCCACGCTGACCCTGTTGCTGCAGGGGTTCCGGTCACTGGATTCGGTCATCCTGCTGGCCCTGCCCCTGTTTGTGCTGGCCGGTTACCTGATGCAGTCTGGCGGTGTTGCCCGCCGCCTAATCAGCTTCATGGAGCTGATGGTCAAGGGCCGCAAGGGCGGGCTGGGTGCGGCGCTGGTCCTGTCTTCGGGTATCTTCGGCGCGATTTCCGGAACTGCCACCGCGGCAGTTGCGTCGATCGGGACAATTATGATCGGACCGCTGGCCGACCGCGGCTATCCCCGCGGCTACACCTCGGCGCTACTTGGCCTGTCGTCACTGCTTGGCATTCTGATCCCGCCATCGATCACCATGATCCTGTTCGGCGTGGTTACCCGTCAGTCGATTACTGCGCTGTTTGCGGCGTCCGTGGTGCCTGGGCTGCTGCTGATGATCGGGCTGATCTTGTTCAACAAGGTTATGGTCGGCCGGTTCCTTGCCGCGCGCGGAGACCTTCCGCCGCCCTCGGAGGTCACCCAGCACAGCGGCGCCAGCATCACCGTCAAGGCGCTGCCCGCACTGTCGATGCCGCTGATCATCCTGGGCGGCATCTATGGCGGGGTGTTCACCCCGACCGAGGCGGCCTCCGTGGCCTGTGTCACTGCCATGCTGATTGGCTTTTTCATCTACCGCGACCTGACTTTCGGCCGTCTGCGCGAAAGTCTGGTTGCGGCGGGGGAAACCACCGGCACCATCATCTTCATCCTGCTGTTTTCCTTCATGATCGGGCGGGTGATGGTAGCCGAGGGCGTGCCGCAGGAACTGACAGAATTCGTCACCGGGCTGACCGACAACCGGATCCTGATCCTGCTGCTGGTCAATGCCTTCTTGGTCTTTGTTGGCATGATCATGGACGACCTGTCGGTCACCGTGGTGATCGCGCCGCTGTTCCTACCGCTTATGCTGGCCAATGGCGTTGACCCGGTGCATTTCGGCACAATTGTCGCCTGTTCTGTAGTGATCGGCGCCAACAGCCCGCCAGTCGCACCGATCCTCTATATGGCTTGCCGTACCGGTAAGGTTTCGATCCACCGGGCGGTGGCGCCGGCGCTCATGATGATATTCTGGGTGGCACTGCCGGTGATGCTGGCGGTGACCTTCCTGCCAGCGTTGTCGCTGTTACTGCCGCGACTGATTGGTGTCTACTAGTCAGGTATCCAGCATCTATTCCGTTCCTCTCACATCAGTCCCATCCGCCTGCATGGAGGCGCGGTCATTCTCTTTCCTCATCGTGAGCGCGGCCGCGCTGATGCTGGCCGACGTCTGATAAATGATGTTCTTCATGCGGCACCCGTTTGCTTTGCAGGATTAAACCTCCGGGGATGGTATGTCCCTGCCAGGTTTGCCATAATAGTTGGCGGGTGCTACGGCGCCTTTAGAAACAGCACCTTATGGCCGGGCTCTTAGCCCCGGCGGTTCAGACAGGCCCTGGAGCAGACTGATGACCCAAAAATCCGTTCTCGTCACCGGCTCCTCCGGCTTCATCGGCTACCACCTGTGCCGGCGGCTACTCGACGACGACTTCCGTGTCGTGGGCATCGACAACCTGTCGGATTACTACAGCGTCCAGCTCAAGCGGAACCGCCAGGCGATGCTGGAGCAGCACCCGGATTTCACCGTTATCAACCGCAGCATTGAGGATCCCGGCCTCGTTATGGGGGTTTTTGCAGAGTACAAGCCGGACTACGTGGTCCATCTGGCGGCGCAGGCCGGGGTGCGCTACTCGATTGAAAACCCCCGCTCCTACCTGGAGAGCAACATCACCGGCACCTTCGAGATCCTCGAGGCGGCTCGCGCCCATCCGCCCCGGCACATGCTCCTGGCCTCCACCTCCTCAGCGTTCGGGGCCAATACCGAGTTGCCCTATAAGGAGACCCAGAAGGCCGATCACCAGATGTCCTTCTATGCCGCCACCAAGAAGGCGACCGAGAACATGGCGCATTCCTATGCGCATCTGTTCGGACTGCCGGTCACAATGTTCCGTTTCTTCACCGTCTACGGCCCTTGGGGGCGGCCGGACATGGCATTGTTCAAGTTCACAAAGGCGATCCTCGAGGGCCTGCCGATCGACGTCTACAATTACGGCGACATGCAGCGCGACTTCACTTATGTCATCGATTTGGTGGAGGCGGTACGGCTGCTTCTAGATGCGGTACCGGAGCGCCCGGCGGATGGTGTGGTGCCGGAGGGCGACAGCCTGTCGCCCGTGGCGCCGCACCGGGTGGTCAATATCGGCAACTCAAAGCCTGTGCAGTTGACGAATTTCATCGAAGCCATCGAGGCAGCCATCGGGCTGAAGGCCGAACGGAACCTGATGCCAATGCAGGCCGGCGATGTGCCCGCCACATGGGCGGATGCCTCGCTGTTGCACAGGCTGACAGGCTACACACCCAGGACCGGAACGGCCGAGGGCGTGGCGCAGTTCGTCGACTGGTACCGGGGGTATTACTCGGATGCCCCGGACGGGCAGTGAGCGTAGCGTCGCAGTCAAGAAAGCCCGGCCCCGTTTCCAAAACGCGATCCGGCGCCTGTTGGGGAACCGTATCTGGACCCCGGAAGAGCAGGGTCTGGCCGCCATTAGCGGCGATTTGCGAGGCTAGGCTAATGCTGATATGGGCACACTATGCCCATGCTGCCAAGATCTTGGCCCCACATGCGGAAACGGCCAAGGCTGCCGCTGAACACTGGGGCGATGGCGACATCGGCTGCCGTCAAGTCAGAAAGCGCCGCGGGAGCTGGGACTCCGAATACAGCGTCCCCTGCACCGCCAGTTCCTGCAGTGCCGCCTGATGGCGCGCCGCAAAGCTGAAGTCCGCATTCGCCGAAGGAGAATACGCGGAGGCTTCACCATTTGCCGCGCTGAGGACACTGGAATGCTCCTGGGAAATTTTGCACTTGGCCGGTCCCGGCTCCGGCGGTGCTCAGGCCGGCCTTAAAGTAGTTGCCGTTATCAACCTGCCAAGCGAAAAACCTGGCCGTTTCGGTGTCTTCTGTGTCCGCATAGGTCATCCGCTCCTCAAACTTGGCATTGATCATTGAAATGGTATCTTCAGTAAGCTTCGGTAGACGGCAACCCCATGCCGGAGACCGCGACAGGGCCGATGCTGCGTGCTAGAGCTTCCCTGCGCCAGGAACTCGCCACCCTCGAAAGGCAAGTTCGCCAGCTCGCCCAGGACGATCCTGTTTGCCTCCGCCTAATGACGATGCCTGCGATTGGGGCTGTCGTGGCGCTCACCTTCTGCTCCGCGGTGGACGATCCGGCGCGGTTCCCCTCTTCGAAGAGAGTTGGTCCATGGCCGGTCTGACGCCTTCGCGCAACCAATCCGGCGAACGTGATGTATCAGGCGGCATCACCAAGGCGGGGGATGCCAATCTGAGGCGGGCGCTGTACTAGGCCGCAACGGTCATGATGAACCGGGGCAGATCTACATGGCTGATGACCTGCCCCCCACTGGTCCCTCGTTCATAACGAGAGTCTTCGGGTGTGTGCTCTGAGCCCCAACCTTGGACCGCCAGAAGCTGGATTTTTCCGGCTCTGTCACGATGACGGGCTGGTGACGCC
>NZ_JBHUPT010000105.1:0-2815 GCF_049056525.1 Leisingera coralii
CTGCCGCCCGGTCAGCAGCCGCTGGAACGAGGCCCCGTAGCTGCGCTCGATCCCGGTGCGCACCATCCGCACCGCATAAAGCAGCAGCATCGTGGCGCCCGCGAGGCTCAGAAGAAAGGTCAGTATCGCCATATCAGTTTCCGGTTACCCCTCCCCGCAAGGAGACATCTGCCCCTGGGAGGATAAAAGCCGTACCAGCACAGCCAGGGCGCAGGCGCAAATGCCCTGCATTCCAGCCGTGGGGCAGGGCTTGGACTGCAGCCAGTTCACTCACCCCTCCTTTCCGGAGGCAATGTCGATCTTTACCCCCCAGCCAGAAAGTGCAGCGGCCAGTTTCTTGCCGGGAGCCCGGTCCGTGAACAGCAGATCGATCCTGCGCGGTGATGGGCCGCAATGCGGCGCCGTTTCCTCGAACTTGGGATGCGCAATGGCGACGGCAAGCTGCTCGGTGCACTCCGCAACGACGCGCGCGAGCTGCGCCTCAGCTGCGCTGTGGTACAGGACCCCCTGTTTGGCGGAAAAACCGTCCGCCGACAGGATGGCCAGGTCCAGCGCGAAGCGGCGCACTTGCTGTTCGGCGACAAAGCCAAAAGTGCCGCGCTCATTGCTTTGCATTTCGCCGCCCAGGAAATGCACCCTGTTGCCATTGTGGTTTGCCAGCGACTGCGCGGCCCCAATGGAGTTGGTCACCACGATCAAACCGGACTTCTGCCGCAGCTCCTCGGCGGCGAAGGCGGTGGTGGAGCCCACATCCAGAAACAGCGCCATGCCATCGCGGACATGCGCGGCAACCCGCGCTGCAATCTGCGCCTTTTCCTTCTGGTTCTCGGATATGCGCCTAGCAAAACTGGTGGCGCTTTGCGGCCCCGCCAGGAAGGCGCCGCCGTGCACCCGCTGCACCGCGCCCGCCTTGTCCAGCGCCTTGATGGTGCGGCGCACGGTTTCCTCAGAGACATCGAGCATCCTGGCAAGCTCTGCGCTGCGAGCCGAGCCGCCCAGGCGGCGCAGGGCATCGACAAGCTCCAATTCACGGTGGGAGAGGGAAAGAGAGTCCGGCAAGAGGGTACCTGTTTGCAACTGCGGTCTTGATGTAATTTGGCATTGCTTGACGCCGCATTACAACAACACCCCACAATTTCCCACAAATTTTTGGACTTTTCCGGCAGCTTGCAGAGTTTTGATCCCGAACAGACGTGTCTCCCGTCCAGCAGCCGGGCGCTCCCGCCCCTTTCCGGCCGGCCTGCGGCCGTCCCGAAAGCGTTGGGCAGGGCGCCGTGCGGGACGCACGGCGCGGGCGCTGCCGGACCCAAGGCCCGTGCCGGTGCATCCTGGAGGCCCGCCAGGGCGTCCGGGATGCACCTGCGGGGCGCGGGAGAGTTTGCTTGGCAGCAAAGGAAAACCGCCGCGGCTGGCAGGCCGCGGCGGTTCGTTTTCTTCAGTCCCGAAAGGCTTACAGGTTCGGGTACAGCGGGAACCTGGCGCAGAGGTCGGCGACCTTGGCGCGCACCGCCGCTTCCACATCCGCGTTGCCCTCTTCACCGTTGGCCGCCAGCCCGTCGATCACCTCGATGATCAGGTCGGCGATCTGGCGGAACTCCGCCTCGCCGAAGCCGCGGGTGGTGCCCGCCGGGGTGCCCAGGCGCAGGCCCGAGGTCACGGTCGGCTTTTCCGGGTCGAACGGGATGCCGTTCTTGTTGGTGGTGATATGGGCGCGGCCCAGCGCCTTGTCGGCGATGTTGCCGGTGACGCCCTTGGGGCGCAGGTCGACCAGCATCACGTGGGTGTCGGTGCCGCCGGTGACGATGTCCAGGCCGCCCTTGATCAGCTGGTCCGCCAGCGCCGCCGCGTTGGCCCGCACCTGCTTCTGGTAGGCCTTGAACTCCGGCTTCAGCGCCTCGCCGAAGGCTGCCGCCTTGCCTGCGATCACATGCATCAGCGGGCCGCCCTGGATGCCCGGGAAGATCGCCGAGTTCACCTTCTTGGCGATCGCCTCGTCATTGGTCACGATCATGCCGCCGCGCGGGCCGCGCAGGGTCTTGTGGGTGGTGGTGGTGGCGACATGCGCGTGCGGGAACGGCGAGGGGTGCTCACCCGCCGCGATCAGGCCCGCGATGTGGGCCATGTCGACCATGAAATAGGCGCCGACGCTGTCGGCGATCTCCCGGAACTTGGCAAAGTCGATCTGGCGCGGGATGGCGGAGCCGCCGGCGATGATCAGCTTCGGCTGGTGCTCGGTTGCGAGCGCCTGGATCTGGTCGTAATCGATCAGGTTGTCGCTTTGGCGCACGCCGTAGTGCACCGCGTTGAACCACTTGCCCGACTGGTTCGGCGCGGCGCCGTGGGTCAGGTGGCCGCCGGAGGCGAGATCCATGCCGAGGATGGTGTCGCCGGGCTTCAAGAGCGCCTGGAACACGCCCTGGTTGGCCTGGGAGCCGGAGTTCGGCTGCACGTTGGCGTATTCGCAGCCGAACAGCTGCTTGGCGCGGTCGATGGCCAGGTTTTCGGCAACGTCGACATACTGGCAGCCGCCGTAGTAGCGGCGCCCCGGGTAGCCTTCGGCGTATTTGTTGGTCAGCACCGAGCCTTGCGCTTCCATCACCGCGGCGGAGACGATGTTCTCCGAGGCGATCAGCTCGATCTCGTCGCGCTGGCGGCCCAGTTCCGCGGTGATCGAGGCATAAAGCTCAGGATCGCGCTCGGCGAGGGATTGGGTGAAAAACAGATCTTTGGACATTCGGGGCTCCTGTCTATCCAGTCCAGCCCAAGCCCGCGGCAACGCAGTTCATCGACTGCATCAGCGGGACCGGCACTGTTG
>NZ_JBHUPT010000106.1:0-14610 GCF_049056525.1 Leisingera coralii
CAGATCTTTGGACATTCGGGGCTCCTGTCTATCCAGTCCAGCCCAAGCCCGCGGCAACGCAGTTCATCGACTGCATCAGCGGGACCGGCACTGTTGATGATTTCCGGGCGCGCTCCTCGCGCAGAAGGCGCACCTGGGTTTTGTGAATTTCGCGCAGCATGCTCTCGACCCGGCCGAAGCGGGTTCGCAGGCGCGGGAAACGGTCGGCGAGGCTGCTGTCTCCGGTCAGGAACTGGATGGCCTCGCGGGCCAGCTGGTACTCCTTGCGGATGGCGCCAAAGATGCGGTCGCGGATTTCCGCATCCTGCACCAGCGTTGCGTAATCGGCAGCAATCTCCATATCGCTTTGCAGCAGGGTCTTTTCGACCTCATCCACCACCAGGCGGAACAGCGGTGAATTGCAGAACATGTCCTGCAGCACCGCCTCGCCACGCTCGCCGCGGAACTTGCGGAAGCTGGCAACCGCAGAGCCGAACCCATACCAGCCGGTGATCATGTGGCGGTTCTGCGACCAGGCAAAGACCCAGGGGATCGCCCGCAGATCATCCAGCGAGCCGGCCCCGAAGCGGCGGGCAGGGCGAGAGCCGATCTTGAGCATGGCAAGCTCTTCCACCGGGCTGGCCTGCTGGAAATAGTCCAGGAAACCAGGCGCGTTCAGCAGGTTGGAATAGGCCGCCTGGGACATGCCAGCCAGCGCCTCGAACGCATCATCGTGCTCGGGGTTTACCGGCGGCGTGTCTTCCTGCAGCGAATGGCGCAGCACCGAGGAGGCCATCAGCTCCAGCTGATGCAGCGCGGTGCCGCGGTTGGCGTATTTGGAACTGACCACCTCACCCTGTTCGGTGATCCGCATCCGGCCCGCGATGGTTCCTGCGGGCTGGGCTGCAATGGCGCGCTCGGCCGGGGCGCCGCCGCGGGAGACCGAGCCGCCGCGGCCGTGGAAGAACACCGGCTTCATCCGGTGCGCCGCCAGGGTGCGGGTGATCAGGCGCTGCGCCTTCTCGAGCTCCCAGGTGGAGCAGAGGAAGCCGCCGTCCTTGTTGCTGTCGGAATAGCCCAGCATCACCTCGATCCGGTTGTCGCCGGATTTCAGCGAGCGGCGGGCAAAAGGCACGTCCAGCAGGCCGTTCAGGATACCCGGAGCAGCCCGCAGATCGCCGATGGTTTCAAACAGCGGCACAACTTTCAACGCTGCCTTTTCAGCTCCGAAGCCCGCGTAGCGTGCCAGCAGGTAGACGCCCAGCAGATCATCGGTGGAACGGGTCATCGACAGGATGAAGGGCCCCATGGCCTGCGGATCTTCGCCGGCGCCGGCGTCGCGCATCAGGCGCAGGAGCTTCAGCAGTTCACCGCTTTGCGGGCTCAGTTCATCCGGCATCGTGTAGGGCAGCGAGGCGCTGCCCAGTTCGCGGCGCAGCCGTGCGGACCACTCGGCGCTGCCGAATTCCGGCACGTCACCGGAGCGCGCCCAGATTTCGGTCAGCGTTTCGGTGGTCACGGTGGAGTTCTGGCGAACGTCGAGCGTCACCGTGCGGAAGCCAAAGACATCGGCCTGCCAGCGGATCGGGCGCACGTAACGGGCCGCCAGCCGGTGGGCTCCGATCTCTTCCAGCGCTTCCTCGACTTGGGTGAGGTCGCTGATGAAGTCGCCAAGATGGGCGTAGGCGCCAGGTTCCTGGGCCGCGGTTGCCCGGATGCGGGCAAGGATTGCCGTCAGCGCCTGGCGGAAGACTTCACCGGGATTGCGGGCCGCCAGGGCAGCGGCACCGGGCGCAGCTGCAATAATCCTGGCCAGCCGTGCGGCGGCACTCTCAGGCAGCGCAAATACGGCCGCCGAGATAGAAATCCGCTCCGCGGCAGTGGTCAGTGCCTTCTGGTAACGCTTCAGGATCGCCGCACGGTTGGCCGTCAGTGCAGCTGCTGTAGCCTCAACGGTCACATTCGGGTTGCCATCGCGGTCGCCGCCGATCCAGGAGTGGAACTTGAGGCAGGGCGCATCGGCGGTTGCGCCCAGGCGCGGTTCGGCAGCGGCAATGTAGCGCTCGAACAGCTGCGGCACCGCCTCATAGAGGCTATCGCGGAAGAATTGCAGGCCCCACTGGATTTCGTCCTGCAAGCTGGGCCGGTCGCGGCGCAGCTCACCTGTCATCCAAAGCAGATCGATTTCCGAGCGCAGGTCCTCCAGCAGACCCGCACGCTCACGCGGGGTCCAGCGCTTGGCCTCCAGCGACACCAGACCGCGGTAGATGCGGCGGTGGATTTCCAGGATGGTGACGCGCTTGGCCTCGGTCGGGTGCGCGGTCAGGGTCGGGCCGATAGAAAACTGGCTGGCCACCTCCTGCAGCCGTTCCGGTGTGGCCAGTTCTCCGGCCAGGTCAAGGGCGCGGGCAAAGCTGCCTTCAACCACTTCCGGCCCGTCCTGCGTCTCCGCCATGCGGCGGTCGCGCATGGCCGCGTTTTCCTCGATGATCTTCAGCAGCTGGAACCAGATATTGAAGGCCTGCAGATAAGGAGTGGCCGGCTGGTCGCCGGACAGGTCCCATGCAGTTTCCCCCATGGCCTTCTGCGCCACTTCCGGCGCGCGCTGGCGCAGGACATCCAGCCACAGGGCGTGGAGTTCATTGCGAAGTTCGGCGGCATAGCCGGTGTCTTCGACCCCGGCATGTGTGGTTTCGGCTGGATCCCCCATCACATCACCCGGTCGCGCGGTTCGCGCCCTGCAAAGAAATCAGTCAGATTGTCGAGCACGCGGAAGCCCATCGCCTCGCGCGCTTCGCGGGTGGCGCTGCCCAGGTGCGGCAGCATCACCAGGTTGTCGCAATCCATCAGGTCCGGGTTAATGCGCGGCTCGCCGTCGAACACATCCAGCCCGGCGCCGCCGATGGTTTCGAACCACAGGGCGCGGGACAGGGCCAGCTCGTCGATCACCTCGCCGCGGGCTGTATTAATAAGGAAGGCATCCGGCTTCATCAGGTTCAGCATCCGGGTGTTGATCAGATGCCGGTTTGCAGCGCCGCCGGGACAGTGCAGCGAGACAAAGTCGCATTGCGGCATCAGATCTTCCAGGCTGTCCACCTGGGTCGCGTTGTAACGGGCCAGCACATCCGGGGACACGCGGGAGCGGTTCTGCACCACGATCTTCATACCGAACCCGTGGTGGGCGCGGCGGGCCATCTCCTGGCCGATGCGGCCGAAACCGACGATGCCCAGCGTCTTGCCGGAAACCTTGGTGCCGACCAGATGGGTCGGGCGCCAGCCGGTCCATTCGCCGGCCCGCAGCTCACGCTCGCCTTCGCCAGCCCGGCGGGCCACCATCAAGAGCAGCGTCATGGCAATGTCAGCAGTGCATTCGCTCAGCACATCCGGCGTGTTGGTCACGGTCATGCCGTGACCGGCTGCGCCATGCATATCGATATGAGAATAGCCGACACCGTAGTTTGCCAGGATCCGGGCCTGTGGTTTGGCGATATCGAACGCCTTGGCCGATATCTTGTCGGTCACGGTCGGCAGCACCGCGTCATAGGACGTCATCGCGGCGCGCAGCTCATCCTCGCTCAGCGGCTTATCGCCCGTGTTCAGCACAGCATCAAACGCCTCGGAAAGCTGCGCCTCCACTGCGGCGGGCCAGCGGCGGGTCACCAGAACCTTGGGCTTTGCCATGATTTCATCTCCCTGACGTGCTTGTGCTTTTATTAATGCGCTCCACCCCCGCCATTGCCCCGGGCCAAGGGTGGAGCGTTGCGCCTGTTCCGTTGCCGGATCAGGCGGCGTTCTTTTTCATAACGCTTGCGATGGTTTCGCCGATCACGGCGGGGTTCTCGGCAACGGTTACGCCGGCGGCCGACAGGATCTCCACCTTCTCGGAGGCGGATTCGCCGAAGGCCGAGATGATCGCGCCCGCGTGGCCCATGGTGCGGCCCTTGGGGGCTGTCAGACCCGCGACATAGGCCACCACCGGCTTGGTCACGTGGTTCTTGATGTAATCCGCCGCTTCCGCTTCCTGCGGGCCGCCGATTTCACCGATCATCGCGATGACCTCAGTTTCCGGATCCTTCTCGAACCATTCCAGGATATCCTTGAAGGAGGAGCCGTTGATCGGGTCGCCGCCGATGCCGACCGAGGTGGAGACACCCAAGCCCAGCTCTTTCAGCTGCGCCGCGGCCTCATAGCCCAGGGTCCCCGAACGGCCGATGATGCCCACGGTGCCCGGCAGGTAGATATGGCCCGGCATGATGCCCAGCAGCGCCTTGCCCGGTGAGATGGTGCCCGCGCAGTTCGGGCCGGTCAGGATCATCCGCTTTTCCTTGGGGTAGCGGTACATGTAGCGCTTCACGCGGATCATGTCCTGGGCCGGGATGCCGTCGGTGATGCAGACGCAGTAGTGAATGCCCGCATCCGCCGCTTCCATGATGGAGTCGGCTGCAAACGGCGGCGGCACAAACACCAGCGAGGCATTGGCGCCGGTGGCCTCAACCGCTTCTTTCACGGTGTTGAAGACCGGCACGCCCTCGACGGTCTCGCCGCCCTTGCCCGGCACCACGCCGCCCACGACGTTGGTTCCGTATTCGATCATGTCCTTGGTGTGGAACCGGGCGATCTTGCCGGTGATGCCCTGGACGATGACACGGCTTTCGCGATCAAGAAGGATGCTCATTTGACGGCCCTCACACGAGTGTTTTGATCAAGGTCGTTTTTCCACGCGCCGACGGCCCGTTCAGCGGCTTCCATCAGCGAGGTTGCACGGATCAGCGGCAGGCCGGACTGGGCCAGGATCTTCTGGCCTTCCTCCACGTTAGTGCCCGCAAGACGGACCACCACGGGCACGTCGACCTGCACTTCCTTCAGCGCCTGCACCACGCCTTCGGCAACCCAGTCGCAGCGGTTGATGCCGGCGAAGATGTTGACCAGAACCGCCTGCACATTGCTGTCGGACATCACCAGGCGGAACGCCTTGGCGACCCGTTCCGGGGTCGCGCCGCCGCCGATGTCCAGGAAGTTGGCAGGCTCGCCGCCAGCCAGCTTGATGGTGTCCATGGTCGCCATCGCCAGGCCTGCACCGTTCACGATGCAGCCGATGTTGCCTTCGAGGCCGACATAAGACAGGCCGCGGTCGGCAGCGCGGCTTTCGCGCGGGTCTTCCTGGCTCTTGTCGCGCAGCTCCGCGATCTGCGGATGGCGGAACAGGGCGTTGTCGTCAAAGGTCATCTTGGCGTCCAGCGCGATGACCCGGTTGTCCGAGGTGACCACCAGCGGGTTGATCTCAACCATGGTGGCGTCCAGTTCGGAAAACGCCTGGTAGCAGCCCTTGAGGGTGCGCACCATCTGCTGCGTCATCGCCGGTTCGATGCCCAGCTGGAACGCGATCTCCCGTGCCTGGAAGTCCTGCAGGCCAACGGCCGGCTCAACGGTCGAACGCACGATGGACTCGGGGCGCTCGGCGGAGATCTCCTCAATCTCCATGCCGCCTTCGGACGAGGCAACGATCATCACCCGCTGGCTGGAGCGGTCCAGCACAAAGCCCAGGTAGATCTCGCGGGCGATCGGCACCGCACCTTCGACATAGACACGGTAGATGCCTTTGCCTTCGGGGCCGGTCTGGTGGGTCACCAGCTTCTTGCCGAACAGGTTCTCGGTTGCCTCATAGATCTCGGCTTCCGAGTTGCACAGCTTGACGCCGCCCGCTTTGCCGCGGCCGCCGGCGTGAACCTGGGCCTTGACGATCCATTTGTCGCCGCCCAGTTCCCGCGCGCGGTAGGCCGCCTGCTCGGGGCTGTAGGCCAGCGCGCCCGGGGGAACGGTCACGCCGAAGTTGCTGAGAACTTCCTTGGCCTGATACTCGTGGATATCCATGGTCCTCTCCTCGTCATGGATGTCGGAATTAGTTACTCAGCGGCCTCAAGGGCTGCGGAGTAGTGCCTGTCGAGCAGAGCGTTGATCGCGTCCATGTCGACATTTGCGCCCATGTCGTTCATCGCCTTGCCGAAGCGGTTGACGATGTCGGTGATGGCGGCAGGGGTGATCTGGTTCAGGATGCCGATGCGGACCTGGACCGGCTCCGACAGGGTCGGCCAGATGCCAAAGCCCACAGCGCGGCAGTTGCCCACCAGCTCTTTTTCGCGGCCGGCCAGATCGCCGGGCAGGTTCAGAACCACCAGGCTGGTCATGTTGCTGGTCACGTCGCAGCCCATCGCGGTCACGGCGTCGCGCAGCGCTTTCTCGTGGAAGGCATAGTCGCGGGCCTTCTGGGCGCGGCCGTGCTGCAGGGTGATCCGCAGCGCCTCGTGGAAGGCGGCAACCGCATAGCCGGAGTGAGTGCGGTGGTAGGTGCCGGCGGCAACGTCCTGGCCGTCCACGATGCCCCAGTGGCGGGCTTCCAGGATCGGGTTGTGGACATAGGAATGGCAGCCGTTTTCACGCACGGTCTGGATGTACTTGTCTGTGAACGAGACCGGCGCGTAGGTCAGCGGCAGGCACAGCACGCCTTTCTGCGGGCAGGAGGCCCAGCCGGCAACGCCCGGGTAATCGTCGATCGAGAAATCCTCGATGCCCAGCGACGACACCGCGTCGATCAGGCCCATCACGCCGTGCTTGACGCAAGCGTCCGAGAAGCCCTTGAGGTCGTTGATGCGGCCCGAGCCGGTTTCCCAATGCGCCATGAAGGCCCACTTGGGCTTCTTCTCGGCCAGCACCTGCTCCACCAGCTTGCCGGAGACCGACTCGCCGTGCGACACGTCGACCACGGTCACGGAGGCCGGCTGCGGGTTCATCGCGTCGGCAGCCAGTTCCTCGCGGGTGGCGGCCTTCATCCGGATGGTCATTGCGTCGATGCCCGAGAAGGTGCCATTCTGGAAGGCAACCACGGTGTCGCCGGGCAGGATCGCGTTCAGCATGCAGTCCAGGCCCGAGAAGCCGGTGCCGCCGACGCCGTAGGTGTAGGTGTTGGCGGTGCCCCACAGGTCGCGCAGCATCTGCTTGCACTCGATCATGCCGCGCAGCACGTCCGCCTGCATGTGGTCGGCCAGGCCGGTGTTGGCAAAGGCTTGCAGCACGCGGGGGTCGGTATTGCCCGGGCCAGGGCCGGCGGCCAGGGTTTCCGGGATTTCCAGGCTGCGGAAGATCGTGGGTTCAGTCATCGGGGTTAGACCTCGCTGGTTTCGTTTCGGCGATGTGCCGGAGGTCCCTGGCCTTCTTCGTCGCGATCTTCGCTGCGGGAAGGTTTGTTTCCTGTCGTGCAACATCTGTTAACCCAAGGAAACCCTAGGTCGACAAAACCCGCAACATTCCTATATCCTGCTTTTGGGTATCTAAACGGGTGGCAAAAAACCTACCCAAATCGGTAAAAATACCGTTGCATACCAAAATAGACCCTACCTACTTGGGTAGTTTTTAACAAAAGGGCACCAAATGGCTCCTATAAGCGACAAAGTTTCCCCGATATCGGTCATGCTTGCTGACGCAAATCCGCTGGTGCTGTCGGCAATGTCCGAGATCTTCGACAAGGACCCGCGATTCTCGCTGGTCGCCACCTCCGCAACCGCCGAAGGCTTCCTCGGAACGGTGATGCGGGTGCCGGTTCAGGTCGGGATCATCGACTGGAACCTGCCCGCGCTCGGCGGCGCCAAGCTGATCGAGGTGCTGCGCGACCAGGCCAACGCGCCGCGGCTGGTGGTCTATGCCGACGACAGCGGCGACGTTCCGCGCAAGGCGATGAGCGCAGGCGCCGCCGGCTTTGCACCGCGCTCCAGCGCCGTCGACGGGCTGCTGGACACCTGCCTGGCCGTGGCGGCGGGCAAGATGGTGTTCCCCTTCCTCGACGTCCGGGGCCTGCAGACCGATCCGATCGAGCAGCTGTCGCGCCGTGAGCGCACGATGCTGGAGGCGCTGTCCAAGGGGCTCACCAACAAGGAGCTCAGCAAGGAGCTGGAGATTTCGACCAACACGGTGAAGTTCCACCTGTCGAACCTCTACGAAAAACTCTCGGTCAAGAACCGCGCCCAGGCGATTGCGTTCTACTACGCCAACCGCGCCGCCAAGGGCGATTTCAGCTTGGAGGAATGACCCAGGTTTGCCGCCCCGCGCCTCGCACGCGTGCGCGTATACGCGTACGCACGCGGGAGCGCGACGCGCGGGCGCGCTCCCGCGCGAATGTATTTAAATGAAAACTTTTTTCTTGACAGGAAACACTCTCATGGGGAATGCCTAGGGAGGAGAGGACGAAACCCCATTGCGAATGAGGAGCGCACCCATGTCGTTTCATACCGTCGAACAGGCCCCTGGCCGCCTGAACCGCAGCGAGCTGGCAATCCCCGGCTCTCAGCCCCAAATGTTTGAAAAAGCAGCGAAATCTGATGTTGACGTGATCTTCCTGGATCTCGAAGACGCGGTTGCGCCGGACGAAAAAGACCAAGCCCGCAAGAACATCATCAAGGCCCTGAACGAGATCGACTGGGGCAACAAATCCATGTCGGTGCGAATCAACGGCCTCGACACCCACTACATGTACCGTGATGTCGTCGATGTGGTTGAACAGGCAGGCGAACGCCTCGACCTGATCATGGTCCCCAAGGTGGGCACCGCGGCCGACGTTTACGCCGTCGACATGCTGGTTACCCAGATCGAAGACGCGAAGGGCTACAAAAAGCGGATCGGCTTCGAGCACATCATCGAGACCGCGCTCGGCATGCAGAACGTGAGTGAAATTGCCGCAGCCTCCAAGCGCAATGAATCGCTGCATTTTGGCGTTGCCGACTATGCCGCCTCGACCCGCGCCCGCACCACCATCATCGGCGGCGTGAACCCCGATTACTCGGTGCTGACCGACCCGGCCGAAGACGGCTCCCGCGGCGTGCACTGGGGCGACATGTGGCACTATGCGCTGGCCCGCATGGTGGTTGCCGCCCGCGCCAACGGCCTGCGCCCGATCGACGGCCCGTTCGGCGATTTCCAGGACAAGGAAGGCTACAAGGCCGCCGCCAAGCGCGCCGCGGTGCTGGGCTGCGAAGGCAAATGGGCCATCCACCCCAGCCAGATCGAACTGGCCAACGAGGTGATGTCGCCGTCGGACGCGGAAATCACCAAGGCGCACCGCATCCTGGAAGCCATGGCCGAAGCCGAAGCGGCCGGCAAAGGCGCAGTGTCGCTGGACGGCCGCCTGATTGACTACGCCTCGATCCGTCAGGCAGAAGTGCTAGTGGAAAAAGCCAAGCAGATCGCCGGCAACTAAGCCGCCGTTCGCTTTCAAGACCTTACGCCGTCCCGGCATTGGCCGGGGCGGCTAAGCGGCGCTATGCCAGGGAGATGCAGATGACCGGATTGCTGACCACCGCCAAGGCCCTGTTTCAGGCCGCTATCGACCGGGCAGACCCGGCGCAGGCGCTGCGTGCCCAACTGGCGTCCTCGCCGCTCTCCCCCCTGCCCGAAGGCGGCAGGAATGTGCTGCTGGCCGTCGGCAAAGCAGCCATCCCAATGATGCGCGAAGCGCTGGCGCTGATCCCGGATGCAGACCAGGCTTTGGCGATTACAAACCCCGAAAATTACACGGAAATTCCCGGCGCCACGGTGATCTGCGGCGCCCATCCGGTGCCGGATGAAACCAGCGCCACCGCTGGTCAGGCCGCCATCGAGCTGGCCTGTTCCCTCGGCCCGAATGACCGGCTGATCGCGCTGATTTCCGGCGGCGGCTCCGCCCTGATGGTGGCCCCTGCCCCCGGCTTGACGCTGGCGGACAAGGCAGCCGTGAACAAGCTGCTGCTCGCCTCGGGCCTTGAGATCAACGAGATGAACCTGATCCGCCAGCAGCTGTCCGACACCAAGGGCGGCGGATTGCTGCGCCACGCCGCGCCCGCCCAGGTGCAGGCCTTCATCCTGTCGGACGTGATCGGCGACGACCTGCGCGCCATTGCCTCCGGCCCCACCGTGGCGCCCATCGGCACCCGCGCACAGGCGCAGGAGATCCTGCAGCGCGCCGGCATCTGGGACAGTGCCCCCGAAGCCGTCAAAACCCTTCTCAGCGCCGCTGAGGAGGTCCGGGACACGCCGCCCCCGGCCACCAACACATTGATCGGCTCCAACCGCCACAGCCTCAAGGCGATGATGGCCGCAGCGGCGGAGGATTGGGCTCCCAAGCTGATCTCCCACCGCTTGGTCGGCGATGTGGCTGAGGCCGCGGAAACCATTGTGGCTGCTGCGGAAACCGCTCCCAAGGACAAACCCGTCGCGCTGATCTTCGGCGGTGAAACCACGGTACAGCTCCGCGGCAGCGGCCTCGGCGGCCGCAATCAGGAGCTTGCTCTGCGTGTCGCCAAACTGGGCGCGGAACGGCTCAGCGGCGACTGGCTATTCCTCTCCGGGGGCACTGACGGGCGCGATGGCCCCACCGACGCCGCAGGCGGCATCGTCACCGCCGCCTCTTGGGAGGCCATCAGGGCGGCCGGTCAGGACCCGGACACACTGCTGGCCAACAACGACAGCTACGCGGCCCTCAAGGCCGCCGGCGCGCTGCTGATCACCGGCGGCACCGGCACCAACGTGGCCGATGTGCAGGTTTTCCTGAGGCTGCCCGGCTAACTACTGGTCGGCACCCGCTTTTCATCTTTCCTGAAGTACTCCCGTCCCGCTGCCCGGCAGGCGGCTTCGCCGCCGAAAGGGGAGGCTCCCGCAACTGCCAAAGGCACTGCGTTCAAGCCGGCACGCGCTTCTCACCCCATTCGGCCAGGTCATTCACCAGCATCAGCGCCACCCGCCGGAACACCTGGCGCAGCCGCTCCACATGCGGCCCTTCCAGCTTGAGCTCCGCCAGCGCCTGATCCATGCACTTGAGCCAGTTCTCGGCGTCTTCCCCGGTGATCGGCACATGGGCGTGCATCAGTTTCACGTCCATATGCCCGTGTTTTTCCTCATAATAGCGGCGCCCGCCCATGAAGCCCGACAGGAAATTGAACTGTTCGATCCGGGCATGGTCCATGCCATGCCCGCGTTTGTGCAGCTTGACGATCTGGGCGCCGGTCCCGGTTTCCTCGACAATGTCGTAGAACCGCTCGACCAGGGTGCGCAGCACTTCCTCGCCGCCGATCTGCTCAATCAGCTTCTGAACCATTTAACCTCCCTACCCCGCAAACGGGCGGCCTCAGGATTGAGGCCGCGTTTTCTTGGGGTCGTAATGCGCAAAGGGTACAATCTTGGCCGGCAGCCGTTTTTGATGCCCGTCAAGTTTGCCGATTTCCACCTCGGTCCCCACTTCGGAACAGGACACATCTACCCGTGCCAGCGCGATGTTCTTGCCCAGGAGCGGTGAACGCATCGAGGATGTCACCTCACCAATCTGTGCCCGGCCAATATGCACGCAGTCGCCGTGGCCCACGTCGATCGCCGAGTCGATATCCAGCCCCACCAGCTTGCGCGCAGGCGTGGTCTTACGCCGGATCAGCGCGTCGCGGCCGATGAAGTCATCCTCTTTCGATTTCAGCGGCACGGTGAAGCCGATGCCCGCCTCAAACGGGTCGGTCTGATCGGAGAAGTCATAGCCCGCAAAGATCAGCCCGGCCTCGATCCGCACCATGTCGAGCGCCTCCAGACCCATCGGGCGGATGCCATGGTCCTGCCCGGCCTCCCAGACCGCATCAAAGACCTCGCTGGCGTGCTTGGGGTGGCAGAAAATCTCATAGCCCAGCTCGCCGGTGTAACCGGTCCGCGACACCACCACCGGCACGCCCTGGTCATCACCGATGCGCGCAGGCGTGAAGCGGAACCAGCCCAGCTCCTCCAGCGTCGGGTTGTGCGGCGCGGTCCAGATGATCTTCTTCAGCAGGTCCCGGCTCTCCGGCCCCTGCACCGCGATGTTATGCTGCATGTCGGTCGAGGAGCGGATCAGCACGTTCAGACCCAGCTTCTCGGCCTGCTCGCGGATCCATTCGCCGCCGTAGTCCGAGCCGCCGATCCAGCGGAAATTGTCCTTGCCCAGGCGGAACACGGTGCCGTCGTCGATCATCCCGCCATGCGGATAGCACATCGCGGTATAGACCACCTGCCCAACCGCCAGCTTCTTGATATTGCGGGTAAAGATATACTGGCACAACGCCTCGGCATCTGGCCCGGTGATCTCGAACTTGCGCAGGGCGGAGAGGTCCAGCACCACACATTTCTCGCGGCAGGCCCAATATTCCTCCAGCGGCCCGGACTCGGCATAGCAATTGGCCAGCCAGAACCCGTTATACTCGATGAAATTGCGGGTCATCTTGCTGAGGCGGTCGTGGAAACCGGTTTCCTTGGTCATCTTGGGCTCCGATTCAGGGGTCGCGCGGAACGCAATTGCCCGCTTGAAGGTCTCTTGTCCGCTGTAGGTGCGGACGTGAATGTCGGTGGGGTTCCAGCCATTGGCGGCGCTGGTGTCATCCGGGCAGGCAGAGCTGACACAGACCAGATCGGTCAAGGCCCGCAACAGCACGTAGTCGCCGGGCCGGGTCCAGGGCTCATCGGCATACATCACGCCGTGATCGTCCAGCCCGGTGTTGAAGAAGAAGTTGATCGCCATCCAACCGGCCCGCGGCGTCACCCCATGGCCCGCCAGCGCGCCATTGAAGTTGTCTGAGCAGTTCACATGGCCGGGATAGCCGATGTCATCGTAGTATTTCGCGGCGCAGGCCAGGGCAAAGGCATCGTGCCGCCCCACGGTGTCCTGCACCACCTCGACCAGCGGCAGCATGTCCTGGTCATAGTATTTCGCATGCAGTCCCGGCATCGGATAGGCATGGCCCATCAGCGTCCGGGTAGTGGTCACGTCCAGCGCATGCTCTACGCCCTTGTCCAGCTTGCGGGCGGCGAAGCACTGGAAATCGGTGCACTGGCGGCCATCCACATCAATGATCTGGATAAAGTCGCCCGCCTTCACGAAATAGCTTTCCGCCGTGGCGCTGTGCACCCGCACCTCGTTCACCGGCTCCGCCAGCGGGTCGGGCAGCTCAAACCGCGCCACCTGCTTGATCACCGCCCGCTTGACCATGACGGTCAGCTGTGTCGCGGTGTCCTGCCGTTCGAAGTCCATGATCCCGCCAGGCGCTGCAATGATCACCACCCCGTCGCGCTGCGCGGTAAAGCTCTCCTCGGTCTTGGCAGGTGTCGTGCTGTCAAAGAACCGCACCGCACCACCCTGTGCCAGGTCGATGCCGCGCGCCTCCATCCCCATGCGTAAGCCGCGCAACGACTGATCCGAGGAGGTCAGCAGCGCCTTCAGCCCGCTTGCATCGCTATTGGGCGCCGCGCCAATGATCCCGGCATCGATACGGCCCTTGTCTTCTGCGGCAATGATCTCGCAGGGCTGCCCGCCCTCATCGTTGATCACCGTCACCCGGTCGCCTGTTTCCACGCGGATCAGGATCGCACCGCAGCCTTCGACCACGTATCGCTCCGTCCCTTTCGGCAGCGAAAACACCGACGGCTGATACAATCCAGAAGGCTTCGGCGGCCCTTTGACAACCTCAGGGAAGCTCATGTCATTCATCGCGCATCTCCTGTTGGACTCCGGCCAAAAATTGCACGGTCGGAATATTTATTTATTGAAAAGAATATTGCGTTCCTCCACTCTAATCAACAAACATGTTGATTTTCTGCGGAAAAACGGCAAATGCCCGGGATGCGTCATTTTCCTGGGGGTGAATGCCGCAAATGAGGGATAACCGCCATGCACTCGCTGCTTCTTGGCCTTGCGGCAGCCCTTTCCTGGGGAATCCATGATCTTTGCGTGCGCTTTGTTTCACAAAGAACTGGCATTCTGCCGGCCATGCTGACCGTCTTTGCCAGCGGGGCGATTCTGGTGGCTGCCGCGGCCTTGGCCTTTGGCAATTGGCAAGCGATGACCCTGCCGGCAGCCCGGCTGGCCGGGCTGTCCGGGGCCATCTTTGCCTTGGCATCCTACGCGCTTTACCGGGCCTTTGCGCTAGGACCGGTAAAGCTGGTGGCGCCGCTGATCGGCGCCTACCCAGTGCTGTCTCTGGGCATGGCGATGCTGCAAGGCCAGCCGGTTGGCCTTGGCCACTGGCTGGCAGTTGCGGTGGTGGTCGGCGGCGTGGGGTGCATCGCCATCTTCTCCACCGAAGACGACGGCAGCCCGGTGAATCTGCAAGCGGCGGCCTGGGGGCTGGCCGGTGCCATCGGCTTTGCGCTCACCTTCGCAGTTGGCCAGGCCGCAACCCAGGCCGGGGCCGAATTGCCGGTGCTGATCGTCACCCGGATGGCTGCGATCCTGATCCTGCTTGGCCTCGCGTTCCTGGCCCGGATGGTCCAGCTGCCCGCCCGCAAGGTGCTTCCGCTCTTGTGCCTGATGGGTGCATTGGATGCCATTGCCCTCGGCCTGGTGATTTACTCCGGCAGCCTGCCCCGGCCTGAATTCGCGTCTGTCAGCGCCTCGCTGTTCGGCCTGGTCACCGTGGTCCTGGCCTGGCTTGTGCTGCGTGAAAGCATGAACCGCGCGCAGTGGATCAGCGTTGCCGTCACCTTTGGCGGCATTGCTTATCTGGGCTTCTGAACCCGGCCCGCATTGAACTTTCCAAAAGGGCTCCGCCCGTTCGCGGGGGAAACGCTCCACTGGAGCGTTTCCAGGAACCCCGCTCACCCCGC
>NZ_JBHUPT010000107.1:0-5034 GCF_049056525.1 Leisingera coralii
GCCCGCCGCTGGTTGTAGTTCTTCTCTGTCATGGCCCAGTCCACGGCTCTCCGCCTTGCACCGGGCTTCAAAAGTTTTTTCCCAGCATCTCTTTCAGCGTGGCCACGTCGAGCATGTGTTCCGCCAGCATCTTCTTGAGCTTGGCGTTCTCGACCTCCAGAGCCTTCAGCCTCTTGGCCTCGGACACTTCCATGCCGCCATACTTCGAACGCCATTTGTAGAAAGTGCCATCGCTGATGCCGTGCTTCCGGCACAGTTCCTTCGCCCCCATTCCGGCTTGGTGCTCCTTCAGGATGCCAATGATCTGCTCTTCGCTGAAACGGCTTTTCCGCATCGTCTGTCTCCTCGCTTGGAGAACAGGTTAACTTCAAATCGCGGACTTTTCAGGGGAGCGCGTCAGAGAGTTGGAGGAATGGGCTCGGGGAGGGACAAGACGCGCAACAAAGGCTTTACACACGCCTCGGCCGCGCGCACTTTTCAAAATACGCCAATACTGAACGAAAGGAGAAGTTTTGCCTTCAGGAAGTAACCCCACCGGCGACCCAACTGCGGTATTTGCGGAAATTGTCAGCTTTACCAATTCCAAGCTAACAACCATGGTCATCAAAGATCTGGTCTCCGCCGGCATTTTACCCAAGACGGTTTTCACAAAGTATGCAGAAGAGTTCAGAGCAATGGCGGCGGCCATTTCAGAAACCCCTCCTGAGTGTCTTAAGGTTGCGCTCCACAATCTTGCCGCTCAGCTCGAGACGGAGGCCGAAGGCTGACCCACCTGCCTCCACACACATAAAAGCTGGAACACCTCCCAGAGACCTGATCTGCTCTCGAAGCTGCTCAGCAGTTTCACTCTGACTGTAGGGTTCTTGCAAAACCTGTTCTGCGTTCATGCATTTGCAGGTCATCGCGCTGCTTCCTTCTGGCTAAGCGCAGCCTCGGCCTGCTCGCGAATGCGCCTGAAAGCCTGCTCTGCGTCCCCGGCCTCCTTGGCTAGCTCGCCATTGCCGTCCGCGTCTACGCGGGTGAAGAACTGCTCGGCGACAGACCGGAATTCCGCCTTGGAGATGCTGCCGTTGCCGTCGGCATCGGTGATGGAGAAGGGATCGGCATTGCCTGTGCGCTTGGCGCCGCCGCCGCGTTTGCGCTGGCTATTCAGTGCCTCCAGCATCGCTGTGTGCTCACCCTTGTCCAGGCTGCCGTTGCCGTCGGCATCGGTGATGGAGAAGGGATCGGCATTGCCTGTGCGCTTGGCGCCGCCGCCGCGTTTGCGCTGGCTATTCAGTGCCTCCAGCATCGCTGTGTGCTCACCCTTGTCCAGGCTGCCGTTGCCGTCGGTGTCGGCACCGTCGAACTTGGCCACCCGGGCCTCTACCGCCTCGGAGACGGTCACCTTGCCGTCGCCGTTCAGGTCCATCGCCTTGAGGCGGCCGCCGCCGGCGTATGCGGGCAAGGCAACGGCGGCGATCATGGCTGTGATGAGGATTAGCGTCTTCATGGTCAGGTCCTTTGTTCAAATCTCTGCGACGGTAGGGCCGATCTTGTCGGTGGATATCTTCGCCGCGGCCCTGATGTTGCGTTGCATCCGAGGTCATAGGGCGGCGAACACCTGGCCGGAACGGGCCCTGCGAGGAGTGGCCCTCGGCCGGAAGTCGTAGTTTTGTGCTGGCTCCGAGCGCGACGGCGCCCGCGCGGCCTTCATGTATACCCCGATCTTCACGGCAAAACTGGATGATACTAACCTCAGGCATGGCTGTCTGATATCCTCGCCTGGCCGTGCCCCGAACGAGCACACCGCAGGCGCCGGATCTCCTCCCACGGAACTGAAAGGCGCGAGACGAAAGCTACTCAGGCGGTCGCGTGAATAACCTCTGAAACAGGACTTCCGCTCGCCGCAGGCCCTCATCAGTCAGTATGACAGACTTGGCGTGGTTAACCGGGTCGTGGATCAGGCCTTTCTGGTATAGCCGATCCGTCACAGACCAGTCGAAGCTTTTCCAGGCCCGGCGCTCCTCATGCAGCGTCAGCCAAAGCAGCGCTAGAACCGCATCGTCGACCTTGTCCTCGTCGATTTCCATGGTCCATCGAATACCACATTAGAAATCAGCAAGCACCGCGGTCTTCACCGAAAGCATACAAAAATAACCTCATCAGCCACCAAGCAACTCCGAAGGAATGAAATTGCCGAACGTGGACGAACCGAGGGCATGCCTCGCCAAAAGGCTAGAGCCTCATTCGCGGCACGTCGTTCGGGTCGAGGCGCAGCTCGATCAAGAGCGGTCCGTCCCGGGTTGCGATGGCCTGGATCGCTGTTTCCAGGTCTTCTGCAGAATTGACCTGAACCCCCTGACCGCCAAGAGCGGTTGCAACGTCCGCAAAGGAGGGCCAATCGAACATGGACAGACCCGGGTCCATCTTGCGGTCGAGGAACTGTATATGCTCGGCGCCATAGGCGCTGTCGTTTGCCACGATTACAATCAGGTCCTGTTTCATCCGGACAGCGGTGTTGAACTCGTTGATCCCGCCCATCATGAAGCCGCCATCGCCGGTGAAGAGAATGACGGGCCGGCCGGGTATGGCAAAGCCCGCACCTATAGCCACTTGCAGGCCCAGCCCAATAGAGCCGAAATTGGTTGTCGCGATGAAGCTTTCGGCGTCGGGCACTGATAGACGGCACCAGACCTCGGTCATGAAACGTCCGCCATCAGTGGTGAGAAAGCGGTCTTTGGGCAGGGCCTCTTCCAGCCGGTCGAGCGCATATTCGAAATTGACGTATCCGGGGTTTGCTTTTTCAGGGTTGCCCTTGGGATGGGCTGTCAGCACCTCCATGTCCAACTCGGCTGTGAAACCGCTGCCGGGGATTTCGGCCTCGTCCAGCCACCAGATGATATTCTTGGCGGTCAACCCGGCATCGGCCACGAGCGCCGCGTGGGGATGATAGTTTTTCGAGACCTCGGTGACGGTGTCGTTGATCTGCACCACCCGCTTCCCCTTCATCAGCGCCCCCTTGTCGGTGGTGAACTGGTGCAGGCTTGTGCCGAACGCAACCACGCAATCGGCCTTGTCAATCGCCTCGTAGGCGGCAGGTGTGGAAAGCGTTCCGAAGATGTCGATATTATAGGGGTGGCCGCTGAACATCCCCTTCGCCTTGAGCGTGGTGGCCAGCGGGGCCTCAAGCCGGTCGGCAAGCTCAATAATTTGCGGAACGGAATCCTTGGCGCCGATGCCCGCCAGAATAATCGGTCGCTTGGCGCTGGCGATCATGCCCACCGCCTCGTCCAGGTCATCGCCCGCAGGGACATACGCGGGGGCATTGAAGGCGGGGAAGACATGGGACACGTGCTCAACCTCCTGCCACATGAAATCTGCGGGCATGTTCAGCACAATGGGCCGTTTCTCGACCTGGGCGCGGTAGAACGCATGGGCCACGTCATACGAAGCCGTCTCCGGCGACCGCATCTGCTCGAAGCCCGCCCCAGTCACCTTCACCGTCTCGCGCTGGTCGATATTCTGCAGATTGTGCGGGTTTGACACGGGGGTGTCACCGGCCAGAAGCACCATCGGCACATGGCCCCGCGCGCCTTCGGTCAACGCAGTGACGCAGTTTGTCAGCGCCGGCCCGTGGGTCACGGTGGCCACACCGACCCGGCCTGCCACCCGGCCGTAAGCAAGCGCCATTAGAACCGCGCTGCCCTCATAGGCCACCGGCACAAAGGTGCCGCCGCCCTCGCGCACGTAATGGTCAACCATGAACAGGTTCGCATCCCCCATCAGCCCGAACATTGTGCCCTGCCCATGGTCGAAGAGGGATTGGGCGATGGATTGGTAAACGTACATGTTGCGGTTCCTCGATTGTCTCTTCGTCTGCGCTTCTTCGTATTAGTATCTGCTCACCCGCGCGAATTTTGCGCAAAATTGAGCGTTCCAAAGGGAATTTTCCGGTGAAATACGCATCACTTTGGCCAAAGATGCGTGATAATCGCAAGTTGGCTGCGTAAAACGACTTGAAGGGAACATCTCATAATTCAGCAAGTTCCATCGGCGGCATCGAAAATGACTTCGATCGATCTTCCTTCATAATCGAACGAAAATAGATCAAAGCCAGTTCTGCGGAATACCAGTCTGTTTGATTGCCGATGAAAATCATCGCTTCCGCCATATTCATGGCGAGTTTCAAAATCCGGCTGCGAGTTCGCTTCGAGCCCGAAACAGCTCTCGGCTACGAAATGCACAAACAGCAGGTCTCCGCCGTCCGCGAAACCCGGTAATACCGGTTTGCATAAAAGCGGTCCTATGGAGGCGGCCAGGCTGCATGTGTGGCGAACCGCAGCAACGTTCCGCGGAGGCATTGCTTGGGATGAAATGCTGCACCTGGTTGCCAATGGCCGCTCTGGCGACCGCTGCAATGCTGCGGCTGGATGGTGACGAGTGTCCGCAAAGGGCCGAACATATCGCGGTTTAGATTGGGTTTCCATGAAGCGGTCACAGTATACTGTGGCCCGCCCCCCTCATTTTCGCCAGTTGGAACGCGCCGGGCCGTTGCTTCCAATTAGCCAATAAGTTGCGCGGCGGCTGGACGCCGCCGACGCACTTTCCATTTCAGGAAGTGTATGGTTTCGATGGGTGGCGCACCCAAGGCTTAGGATCTTCAGATCTCAAGGTCCTCAATAGATTTGCCAGCTTTCAATGCTTCGTGAACCCAAGCCGGTTTCCGCCCGCGGCCGCTCCATGTCTGGGATGAGTCTTTTGGATTGGCGTATTTAGCCGGTGCCTTTGTGCCGGACTTTCGGCCCTTGCCGCCATGAAACGCAATCACCTCTTCGAAGGGCACACCGTGTTTGTCGGCGATGGCCAGCATTTCAGAATAGGCGTTTTGCTTCGCTTCTTTTTCCACTTCAACTTTGCGGGCTTCGATTTCTTTGGTCAGGGCATTGAGTTCAGCCGCATTCAGCCCGTTCAGATCTATTGCCATGTTTCACCTGTGTTTTTGATTGTACCTGGTCAAAGCAGATATCGTCGTTAGTAGCAAGTGTGTGCATT
>NZ_JBHUPT010000108.1:0-10077 GCF_049056525.1 Leisingera coralii
TCAGGGCATTGAGTTCAGCCGCATTCAGCCCGTTCAGATCTATTGCCATGTTTCACCTGTGTTTTTGATTGTACCTGGTCAAAGCAGATATCGTCGTTAGTAGCAAGTGTGTGCATTCTTAACTTAGCAGGAATGCAAGCAGCGTTAACCGTTACGCTCAGCTATTGAATTCTGCCTCGAAGCCTTCAATTGCGAGCAAGGGCTAATCGAAATCAGGAGCGTCTCCGATAAGCATTTCCTGCTAGCATAGTTCTTGCGTAGCGCGGCGGTGAGGTTTGACTTGGCATAAATCTTTGCGAGCCCGGCTTTGCATCCTGACCCTAGGCCACTAGGGCTCAATAAGTTTGAACGTTCTAAAGTACTGCTCTTCTTCGAGCATCTCGCTTATGTGAATCAAGTCGCCTCTATCTGCCCGCCATTCAAGGTACCTGTCCTGTGCGGCTCGGCTTTGCCAGACATGTTGGATCACAATTTCTCCGTACTCTTCAGAGACAGCGAGCGAAGCCTCAAGGCAGCCCGGAAAAGCACGGGTCTCAGCGATCATTTCCTCCAGTTCAATCGCAAGATTGGCAAAGTGTTCAGGCAACGGCTTCAGCCAAACGAGAACCAGTTCCCTCTCCATATCCACCTCCGGTCGCAAGTTGCAAGACACGTTTCCACGTGTGAATCGGTCGGGGGCAAAATAGATGATCCCTCCGGTATTACCCGAGCTTTTTCGGGCAGGCTGACTATACTATAGAATAGGAGAGCCAAAACCCGGCAGGGCCTGTATCCTGTTTTTTATCGTTTGAGAAAGTGTATATTGAATGACCGTTTAGCGCCGTTCGAGGCATGCTGAACCGGCGAAAGGCTACCAGGTGGTCAAGGCCGCAAGGGGCCCGAGGCTGCCCTGCGCTGACCTTCGCAGCCAGGAGTCCAGGAATCCCAGGGCACGAACGACTGCAATGCCGGACCAACCGGACTTTCGCTTACGCCGCTATTGCTGACGCAGCACCCGCTCGCGGGCGCAGCACGCTCATCGCTGCGTTGCAGCTGATGTCGCCAGAGCGGTTATTCAAAGCCACGAAGATTCCAAAACCTCAATCTGTCTTTTCGCTGCAACCTAGATGGACCATCGAGGAGGGACTTTCCTGCCTTTCGCCGCGGTCTTGGAGTTCATTGCGCGATTGCAAGACAATCCGATTCTTGGAGGGTATTCAGACATTCGTCGTGATCGACGTCAACGGCAGCTAAACGCAGTCTTCTAATGAGGAGCCGCTCCAAACGGACAAGTTGGAGGGCTCTTGAATAAGCAGGTGAGGACCTCCTGCTTCTGGTTGTTTTGCTTTTCTTGGACGGAGAACTGCAAACTACAAATCCTGACCCTAATCTCCTAGCAGCTCCCGGATGTTTGCATCCAATTGGGCGGTAAAGCCGGCATCATTGCCGGGATTAGCGGCGCAATGGCCCCAGGGCGAGTTATAGGGGCGGAAGATGGCACCCGGCATGTGACGGGCCTCGATATCGTTGTCTTCGGGCGGGAAGTAGAGGTCCTGGGTGCAGGGCATCAGGATGGCGCGGGCCTTGATGGCGCCAAGTGCAGCCTGGAAATCGCCGTTGTAGAGCGGCCCTGCTGAGATGTCGCCGGCCTGCCAGGTGGCGAGTTTGGCCAGCAAGTTGTTGGCGTCCCAGCCCTGCACGTGGTCCTGTTCCCAGTCCTTCAGCAGGTCCTCTATGGTCTCGAACCCCAGTTGGCTGTAGAGCCCCTCTCGGTAGAAGGTCTGCGAGAAGGCCCATCCTGCATAGCCCCTGCCAAAAGCTTTGAGCCCGGCCTCGGGCGGGCTCAAATAGTTGCCGCCATTCCAGCTTTGGTCGGCACAAAGGGCAGCTTTGACGCCTTCGAGGAAGACGAAGTTGTGCGGCGAAGTCTTCGCAGAAGCGCAGAAGGGCAGGATCGCCTGCACCATATCCGGATATTGCGCCGCCCATTGGTAGGACTGGCAGCCGGCCATTGACCAGCCTGCGACCAGGGCAATCCGTCCGATACCCAGGTGGTCGTGGATCAGCCGGTGCTGGGCAGCGACGTTGTCCCACATCTGCACCAGCGGGAAGCGCGGGCCGTCCTGCGGGGCAGGCGTATTGGAAGGTGAGGAGGAGCGGCCGTTGCCGAACAAGTTAGGGCTGACGATGAAATGCCGCGCCGGGTCGATGGCACGCCCCGGGCCGAAGAAGCCTTCGTTACGGGAATTAGTTCCGGTGTAGAAAGTGGGCAGAACGATGACGTTGTCACGCGCCGGCGAAAGGCTTCCGTAGGTCTGATAGGCAAGTTTTGCGCCTTTCAACACCTCGCCTGACAGCAGCGGGAAGTCTCCCAGGTCAAAGATTTGATAGTCCTGCATTTTGAAACCCTTTGAAAATTGATCGGTCCCGCCGGCGGAACCTGAAGTGCTAGGCGTCTTCTTCCTGCTTGGCTTCGCCGCGCATCAGCTGCATGATCTCGCGCTCGCACTCTGGGTATCCCGATAGTTCCACCAGATCTTCCTTGCTGCGGATCTCCTTGCCCTTCTTGAAATCCAACTCGAGGATGGTCTTGAGGCGGCCCGGGTGGGCGGAGAGGAAGACGATGCGGTCGGCAAGGAAGATCGCCTCCTGAATGTCATGGGTGACCAGCAGGATGGTGGTTTGCGTCGTGCGCATGATATCCAGCAGCATTTCCTGCATGTGCCACCGGGTTTCCGCATCCAGCGCGCCGTAGGGTTCGTCCATCAGAAGGATTTCCGGCGCGTTGGCCAGGGTGCGTGCGATGGCAACCCGCTGCTTCATGCCGCCGGAAAGGGTCTTGGGGTAGGAGTCGCGGAATTTGGTGAGATGCACCAGATCGATGTAATGCAGCGCCCGCTCGCGGCGTTCCGCCTTGGGGATGCCGTTCAGCTTCATGCCGTATTCGACGTTTTCCAGCACCGTCAGCCAGGGGAAGGAGGTGTAGCTTTGAAACACCATGCCGCGCTCGCGGGCGGGGCCGTGGATGGGGCGGCCCTCCAGGCTGAGGATGCCACTTGTTGGTGTGTGCAGGCCCGCCACGATATTGAGCAAGGTGGACTTGCCGCAGCCCGAAGGCCCCAGCAGCACGCAGAGTTCATTGCGGGCCACCGAGAAGGACACATCGTGCAAGGCCTCGACCCCGCCGCCGCGTGTGGGGAATGTCTTGCAGACATTCTGGACGGATAGAATGGTGCTGGAATGCATGATGCGCCCCTCTTTGCAGGTCAGGTGGATCAGCCGCGGTAGCCGCTGTCGTAAAGCTCCTTGTGCAGGCTGCATTCGACGCCGGTTTCAGGCGCTTTGACCTCTTGGATCAGGCCGAACTTGACCCACCACTCACTGACCAGGTTCCAGTGATCCGACATTTGGCCGTTGGTCTGCTCAAAGGGCGGGTTGCCCGGGGCAGCACCGCAGAATTGCGCCGCTTCGATGAAGTCGTAGACATAAAGCCCGCCATCCAGCGAGGTGCCGTCCTTGCCCAGAACCAGCTCAACATCCGCGACGCTCATCCCCATGCCCTTGGCAATGATCTCGTTGCCCTCGGTCGGGTTTTCCTTCCACCAGGCAATGGCGTCATACATTGCCTGCATGGTTTTCAGGGCCACATCGCGGCGGTCGTTGATCAGCGCGTTGCTCATGTAGTGGCCATCCGCGACCACGGCATTTTTCAGCCAGAAGGGCTCGTCCGATTGGGTCAGGATGCTGGCGCCTTCCAATGCCTTCAGCGTGTTGGTGCCGTAGGGTTCCCAAAACTCCGAGGCCGCCACGCCACCACCGATCATGGCTGCAAAGGCATCGTCCGCGATGATGTTGCGGTAGACGACGGAGTCGTATGCGGCGCCGTTCTGCTCCAGCCACATGGCGACATAGATCTGCGCCAAGCCGCCTTCGAGCACCGCGACCTCTTTGCCGGCCAGGTCGGCAGCATTTTCAATGCCGGGGCCTGCGACGACCTTGTCGGTGCCGTTGGACAGATTGCCGAATGCGACCAGCTTGACCGGCAGACCGCGCTCAACCCCGACCGGAGTGAATTCGGCGGTGGAGGAGACCACATCAAGCTGACCGGCAGCAACGAGGTTGAAGCTTTCATAGGGGTCTTCGATGGTCTGGTACTGGATGTCCAGATCCGGGGCGAGGCCCTTTTCTGAAGCGATATGCCAGAAGCCGTAGCCCGGCCAGGTGAAGCCCGCGATCTTGACGCTTTCCGCGGACCATACGGGGGCGGCGGCGCCTGCCAGCACGAAGGCTGCAATGCAGCGGCTGGCGGATTTCAGCAGTTTCTTGGTCATCGTCACGGTACCTCCCTTGCGACGTCACATTGTTAGTTGGCTTGTTCTTTTGAGTTCTGCTCCGGTTCCTCAGGAATATTCGTCGAGATACTGGAATGCCCGGGCGTGCAGCGCCCGCAGCAGGTAGTCGAAGATCAACCCCAGAAGGCCGATCACCAGGATGCCGGCCATGATCTGGTCCACATGCAGGAAACGTTTGGCGCGCATCATCATGGCGCCGATGCCTGCGTCTGCGGCGGTGATCTCGGCGATCACCAGATAGGTCCAGCTGACCGCCAGCATCTGGCGCATGGCGATCACGATGTTGGGAAGCGCCGCCGGGACCACCACCGTGCGCAGCACCTGCCAGCGGGAGCCACCGAGGGTCACGGATGTGTTGATCAGATCCTTGGGCACTGCCTTGGTGTGGTCGGCAATCAGGGTGATCAGGAACCAGATCACGCCGATGAACAGCAGCGCCAGTTTTTGCGCATCGCCGGCCCCGAACCACATCAGCAACAGGGGAATGAAGGAAGGGGCGGGCAAGTAGCGCCAAGCCGAAACGAAGGGGGAGAAAAACGCTTCGACCGATTTGAACGCGCCCATCAGGATGCCAAGCGGCACCGCCACGGCGCAGGCCAGGGCAAAGCTGAGCATCACCCGCCAGACACTGACCATAACGTCGCCCAGAAAACCGTTTTCTGCAAAGAGCGTATACAGCGCTGTCAGGACCTTGCCGGGCCCTGGCAGCAGGATTGCGGGCATCACGCCGGACCAGGCGGTGATCTGCCAGATGGCAAAGAACAGGATCCAGACCGCCACCCCGAGGGTGAGGCGCCAGGATGCGGGGATATCCGATTTGAACTCGAATATCCGCAGTTTCGGGCGCGTATCCTTGGCCCGGGTTGCTGGTAAAGTCCGAAGGGCCTGGGTCATGGGTCTGTCCTTTGCTGGGAGGATTAGTAGAGGCGCAGATATTCCTGCACTTCCCAGTCGGTCACTGACTGGTGGTACCGCTCCCATTCGTCGTTCTTGTATTCGAGGTACGACTTGCGCATCACCGGCCCCATCACATGTTCGGCCATCTCGTCATGGCGCAGCGCCTCGATCGCGTTGAACAGCGTGCGGGGCAGGCGGCGAATGCCGAGTTCGGTGAGCTCGGCCTCGGTTTTGGAGTAGAGGTCGAAATCAGTGGGCTTGCCCGGGTCGATCTTGTTTTTGATGCCCTTCAGCGCGCAGCTCAGATGCATCGCCATTGCCAGGTAGACATTCATAGTCATGTCGCAGGCGCGGTTTTCGATGCAGTGGCGGCTTTGCGGCAGGCGGAACTGTGCGGAACGGTTGTTGAAGCCGTAGGTGATGTTGGTCGGCGCCCAGGTCACGGTGCCGCCCTCGAAACCGCCCACCCGCGGCACCAGCCCGTTGTAAGAATTCACGGTTGGGCAGGTGATCGCGGTAATCGCCTCGGCGTGCTGCATCAGCCCGCCCACGGCCCAGCGGCTCTCATCCGACCAGTCGCTGCCATCGGCGGTTTCAAAGATGTTCTCGCCCGGGCGGCTGTCATGCTGCATCGACATGTTGATATGCGCGCCGGAGCGCCAGTCGCCCACCGTTGGTTTCGGCATGAAGGTGACGAACATGCCGTGTTTCTTGGCCACTTCTTTGAGGGTGATGCGCAGGAAGGCCAGCCGGTCGGACATTTCCAGCATGTTGGTATAGTGGAAGTCCAGCTCGAACTGGGAATAGGCGCCTTCGGCCACCACATCGTGCAGGTTCCAGCCCAGGCCTTCGATGATGTCGATCATGTCCTTCAGGAACGGCATCGAGTCGATGGAGTATTCCACGTCGTAGCCAAAGGCCTGACGGCGCGGGCGCATACCGTCTGCCGGGTCGTCGTCGAAGGCCTTAACCGGCTGGCCGACCTCGTCGTATTTCATCACGATGAATTCCGGCTCGACGCCGGCAAAGCCGGAATAGCCCTCCTGCGCGGCCTCGTGCATGGCCCGTTTCAAGGCTTGGCGCGGGCAGACGTTATAGGGCGCGTCTTCCCAATAAAGGTCGGAGAAGATGATCGCCATCGAAGTGTCCCAAGGGCAGATATAGACGGCGTCCAGATCCGGCACCACTACCTGGTCGCTGTCGGCGGGGCTGAGTTCCGGCACAAAGGAGATTGAATGCACCGCGAACTGCGGTCCCTTGCCGAGGCAAAGCGGTTCGAAATCGCTCATCGGCACCGGTTTAGTCTTGGGGATGCCGTGCAGATCGATCCAGGCAGCCATGACGTATTTGACGCCGGCAGATTCCAAGCGCTCGCGCACTTCGGGAATGCGGGGGCGGTTGCGTTCCACTGCATCCTGGAAATTGCCATAGTAGATATTGGCTTCGGGGTTGGCTTTCAGCATGTTTGTTTCTCCCATTGAATGGCACAGGGGTGCCGTTCACTGCCGGGGGCCGGTCAGCGTTGTTTTGGTTTCGTTTTCTGCAATTACCTGGCGAAAAGGGCGGGCAACCCGTCGCCCGGGTCTCGGACTAGGGTGCCCAGTCGCCAGGAGTAGCGTTGCTTAGCCGGGGACAAAGTCCGCCGGATCGATGCCCGGGACCTCGGTGATCCCGGCCAGCTGTTTCCAATTGTGCGGATAGGCGGCGTAGAAGATCACGCATTTGCCGTCCGCCTCATACGAGATGTGGTTGTCCTTGGGCACAAAGAGCACGTCGCCGCGGTTGCAGATGTATTCCTTGCCGTCGCAGACGAGGCGGAAAGTGCCTTCGAGGCAGTAGATGATCTCATCGCAGGTCAGGTCCCACGGCACCTTGATGTTGTTCAGAACATTGATGCCGCCGCACATGGACTTGCTGAATTCGCTGGTGACCATCGGCTTGATGTAGGTGTCACTGCCGCCCATGGTGTCATAGCGTTCCTGGACCAGGTCGAATTTGAAAAGCTGCGGTTGGTCGCCCATGGATTATGCCCCTTCGCTGGCCAGGTGTTTCAGGATGCTCTCGTTCAGTTCGACCTTGTAGCCGTCCGGGTCCTTGCAAAAGGCGATGATGCGGGTGCCGTTCTTCATCGGCCCCGGCGGGCGGGTGATCTTCGCGCCCGCGGCGGCCAGCTGTTCGCAGGCGGCATAGACATCCGGGGTTTCGATGCAGATGTGTCCCCAGCCGTTGCCCTTGTCGTAAGGCTCCGCCTGGTCCCAGTTGGCGGTGAGTTCGAGGGTAGGGGATTCCGCCTCCGGCCCGTAGCCGATGAAGGTGTTGGTGAATTTGCCTTCGGGGTAGTCGGTGCGGCGCAGCACCTCCATGCCCAGAATTCCGCAGTAGAATTCCAGCGATTTCTCCATGTCCATCACCCGCATCATCGTGTGGGCCAGGCGGAAACCCTTGGAAATGGGTTCACTCATTGGTCTTGTTCCTTGTGCTTCAGGCGTTTGCCGGTGCGGCGCTGGCCCCGTCATTGGCGATGTCGCGTTCGATCAGGTCCTGGAAGGCCCGGACGCTGTCCTCCCAGGCGGGCGACAGCAGGCCGCCATCAACTGCAACGGGGGATTTGCGGCCCTCGTACATCCGTTCGACCATCTCGTGGTCTTCCTTGTGGACGTCCCACCAGAGCTCTTTGAGGCCGTCGATTTCCTCAGGCGATAGCTGCTGGCCTTCGGTGGTATAAAGCGCACGGTACTGGCGCATCTTGCCGGGGCCGGTGGGCACGTTCAGATAGACACCCAGCTGATCCGGGAAATAGCGGCCCAGGATGAAGTTGGGATAAAGCGTCAGATAGCGGGAGCTGACGCCGAGGCTGCCCGCGGTGCCGATCTCCTCCTTCAGATCCACCGCGCTGCCGATGCAGTTGCCGTCGGTGATGGTATAGTGATCCTCCAGCGGCTGATCGGTGGTCGAGGAATGCACGAACTGGACATGGTAGGGTTCGATGAAATTCTCCATGATCAATTTCCAGTTGGTCGCGATCTCGCCGAAGTCGAGCAGGCCGATCGGTTCCAGCTTGCCGTAGTTGATGCCCTCCAGCCGGTTTATCAGCGGCGCGGCATAGTCTTCGAATTCCGGCGCGGTGCCGTCCAGATTGACAAAGATCCAGTCGTGCCAGACATGGGTGCGGACGGGCTTCAGGCGGTGTTCCTTCAGATCGAAACCGTCGAACTCCTGCTTGCCGGTGCCGGCAAAATGAGGCGCCGCGCGCAACCGGCCCTCCAGATCATAGGCCCAGGCATGATAAGGGCAGCGGATCAGCTTGCCGACATTCTTGGGCTTGTCGACCAGGGTCATGCAGCGGTGCAGGCAAACATTGTGGAACACCTGGATGCCGCCATCCTGACCGCGGACGGTCAGAAGCGGCAGACCGGCGCAGCTGACGGGGTTGGCGTCGCCGGGGTTTGCAATCTGGTGGGCAAACCCGATGAACACCCAGTTCCTGGACAGGACCGTCCGGCATTCCTTCTGCCAGAACTCTTCACTGCGATACGCCTCGGCGGCCAGCCCGTGTTTCGGCCCGCTGGCAACCCGCGCTCTTTGCTCGGCAATTGTCATTCTTCCTCCCTTCGACACTGCCACATGCGGCAGACCTGATCGGGTTCTGCGCATGGAACCAGTCCCTGCCCCGGCGTCCTGTTTGCAGGTTTTGCGCCATTCGCAGAGCTTGAAGACTATGTTTGCGAAATTCGCACGCCGTGGCAACAAAAATTTGCGAATTTCGTCATATCGCGGAATTTTCAAGGAAGAATCGCGAAACTTCTGGCCTGAAAGCGTCCGCATGGTGCGAAATTCGCATGTCCGGTTCGAAAATTTGCAGAGATTCGCAACTGGGTTGGGTTTTCAAGGCAGATCGCGCCCTTGCAGTCCATACTGTGTGCAGGATTTTCGCCGGGCAAGAGGGCCTTGCTAAGCAAATCAGAACTGGATAATTGCGGATTCCGGCGCGTTGTCCTAGCCTGCGTTTCGGAAACAGTAATTGGGCAGCGGGCAAGTGGAAGGAAAGCAGCAAGTGTCTTCGCGTGCGAAACGCGCCAGTCAAAGCATCCGGTCTCCGGGAGATGACTTGAACCAGCAGATCATCCGGCTGCTGCAGCAGGATGGACGGATGGCCTTCTCCGAAATTGCCCAAAAACTGGATGTGTCGGAAGGCACAATCCGGAACCGGGTGAGCAGGCTGCGGGATAACAACATGCTGCGGATCGTGGCGATGTCGGATCCCGTGGCCACCGAGTATACTACCGATGCAATGATCGGGGTGAACGTTGCCGCAGGAGTAACCCCGCGGCAGGTGGCGGAAAGGCTTGAGAACGACCCGCGCGTCGTTTTCATACTGTGGGTCGCGGGCCGCTATGACCTGATCATTGAATTGGTCAGCGATGACACTGACGCACTGAAGAGTTTTCTGGAGCACGAGATCCACGCCAGCGAAGACATTGCCAAGGCAGACGTCATGTTTGGTTTGAAAAACTTCAAGAATCAGTTTTTGCTCAAACGGGATGTGGAGGATTGTGAGGAAGCCGCAAACCGCTGAGGTCCACACTGCGCAAGCAGCTTCGATTTTGCGGTTTCTGGAAAACCAATGCGGTGCAGGCCTTGGCTCCGGTTGCTTCCAGCCCCTTGTGCAGCGCGAGGAACTCTACTTCGAACTGGCCCATAGAAATAGGTTTGGACAGGGAAGCCTACAGACAAACAGCGCAGCTTTCCGCCCTTGAAACAGAACGCAGCAAAAGGCAGCTTCTCTAATCGGGCGTTTGGGTCAAGCTCATTCCATCGTTTCGTTTCCGTCTTATGGGAACAGGTTTCT
>NZ_JBHUPT010000109.1:0-1951 GCF_049056525.1 Leisingera coralii
GCGTCCCATTCAATAGCCTCCATGCAAACATCTGTTTTGATACAGAATTTGCACTTCGGATGTGAATCCACCCCGGCTACATGGAAAGGCCCAGTAATGAACATTATGGTAAAAGCCCTCCAGTTCCGGCGGTTTCACCGGTCCTGCCGGGCCGTGCCGGCCTGCCTCAAGAGCCCTTCCAGATAGGCGCCATAGGCGTTCTTGGCGAATTTCTTCGCCCGCGCCTTCAACTGGGCCGCATCGATCCAGCCTGCTTCATAGGCGATTTCCTCCGGGCAGCCGGCCTGCAGCCCCTGGCGCTGCTCCAGCGTGCGCACGAAATTGCCTGCATCCAGCAGCGAGCCATGGGTGCCGGTATCGAGCCAGGCATAGCCCCGCCCCATGGTCTCCACCCGCAGCGCGCCTTCGTTCAGGTAGCTTTGCAAAAGATCGGTGATCTCCAGCTCGCCGCGGGGGGAGGGCTGCACCCGGCGGGCCCGCTGCGGCGCGGTGCCATCCAGGAAATACAGCCCCGTCACCGCGTAGTTCGAGGCCGGCACGGGCGGCTTTTCGATGATTTCGCGCGCCTTGCCATCCGCGCCGAAGGCCACCACGCCATAGCGCTCCGGATCGGCCACGTGATAGCCGAAGACGGTGCCGCCCGCCGCCTGGCGGTCCGCCGCCGCCAGCAGTTCCGGCAACCCGTGGCCAAAGAAGATGTTGTCGCCCAGGACCAGCGCCGACGGGCTGCCCGCCAGGAACTCCTCGGCCAGGATGAAGGCCTGCGCCAGCCCGTCGGGTGAGGGCTGCACCACGTAGGTGAGCGACACGCCCCACTGGCTGCCATCGCCCAGGAGGCGGATGAACTGGTCCTGATCCTGCGGCGTGGTGATCACGCAGATCTCGCGAATGCCCGCCAGCATCAGCACGGACAGCGGATAGTAGATCATCGGCTTGTCATAGAGCGGCAGCAGCTGTTTGGAGACCGCCATGGTGATCGGATAGAGCCTTGTGCCGGAGCCGCCTGCCAAGATGATGCCTTTGCGGGCGGAGGCTGTGCCGGGCGTGCCGTCTGTCATGAAATCTCTCCCAGATCTTTCAGAATATCGCTGAGCCCGGCCCGCCAATCGGGCTGGGGGATGCCAAAAACAGTCTCTAATGCGGAGCAATCGAGCCTGGAGTTCAGCGGCCGCGCCGCCGGCGCGGGGTAATCCGCGGTGGCGATGTCCTCAACCTCGCAAGCAATCCCGGCCCGGGCAAAGATCTCGCGCGCGACCCCCGCCCAGCTGGTCTGGGGGGCACCGGCAAAATGATAGGTGCCGGACTTGGCCGGGTCCTCAACCAGCTGCCGGGCGATTTCCAGGCAGGCCGCCGCAATGTCCCGCGCAGGCGTCGGGGCGCCAATCTGGTCGGCCACAATGGTCAGGCGGTCGCGCTCGCGGCCCAGCCGCAGCATGGTTTTCACGAAGTTGCTGCCATGCGCCGAGACCACCCAGGAGGTGCGCAGGATGGCATGGGCGCCGCCCGCCGCGCGCACCGCTTCCTCTCCCGCCAGCTTGGAGCGCCCATAGGCATTGAGTGGCGCGGGGGCATCGCCGGGCTGCCAGGAGGCTTCGCCGCTGCCGTCAAAGACGTAATCGGTGGAAACATAAACCACCGGCAGCCCGCGCGCCGCACAGGCCCGTGCAATGGCACCGGGCGCTTCCGCATTGACGGTAAGGGCCAGGTCTTCCTCGCTCTCTGCCTTGTCCACGGCAGTATAGGCGGCCGCAATGACCACAGCATCGGCACCGGTGTCCTCCACCCGTGTCACCGGGCCGTAAGGGTCGGTGAAGTCCGCCAGATTGCGACCGAGGCAGACGGTGCCGCCCTGCGCCGCCAATTCGCGGGCCAGCTGGCCGGTTTCGCCGAAGACGAGGATCATATGCGCTCTCCGAAATCTCCCGCCCGGCGGCACCGCCGGGCAGCGCCC
>NZ_JBHUPT010000110.1:0-12373 GCF_049056525.1 Leisingera coralii
AGCGCCCGGCCCGCCCCCCACGGGGCGGGCGCTTCGCTTCCGCCCCGCCGGGCCGGGCGCTGCCCTCAGTGGCATATTTACTCTCACTACCCCGTCCCCAGCCGCCGGCCGACCCCGTCGCGGTCCTGCAGCGCCCGCCACCAGGGCTCATTGTCCAGATACCATTGCACCGTCTTCTCCAGCCCTTCTTCCACCGTCACCGAGGGCCGCCAGCCCAGCTCCGCGCGGATGCGGCTGGGGTCGATCGCATAGCGCGCATCGTGGCCCGGGCGGTCGGTGACAAAGGTGATCTGGTCCTTGTAAGACATCCCATCCGCGCGCGGGCGCTTGCGGTCCAGGATGGCGCAGAGCGTCTGCACCAGCTCCAGGTTGCTGCGCTCGTTTTCGCCGCCGATGTTGTAGGACCGCCCCACGCGCCCCTTCTGCACCACCAGCAGCAAGGCATCGGCGTGGTCCTCCACATAGAGCCAGTCGCGCACGTTGGAGCCGTCGCCGTAGACCGGCAGCGGCTTGCCCGCCAGCGCATTCAGGATCACCACCGGGATCAGCTTTTCCGGGAAATGATAGGGCCCGTAGTTGTTGGAGCAGTTGGTCAGCACCACCGGCAGGCCATAGGTCTCGTGCCAGGCCCGGACCAGGTGGTCGCTGGCGGCCTTGGAGGCGGAATAGGGCGAGCGCGGATCGTATGCCGTCTCTTCGGTGAACATCACCGCAGGGTCATCGGGCAGGCTGCCATAGACCTCATCGGTGGAGATGTGATGGAAACGGAAGGCCGCCGGCTTGCCCGCCTGCACCCAGTACTTCCGGGCCGCTTCCAGCATCTGATAGGTGCCGGTGATATTGGTCTCGATGAAATCGCCGGGCCCGTCGATCGAGCGGTCGACGTGGCTTTCGGCGGCCAGATGCATCACCGCATCCGGGCGGTGGCGGGCAAAAACAGTGTCTAATGCGGCGCGGTCGCGGATGTCGGCCTGCTCAAAGGCATAGGCCGGGCTCTCTGCCACCGCCGCCACATTGTCCAGGCAGGCGGCATAGGTCAGCGCATCCAGGTTCACCACCTGATGGCCGCGGGAGACCGCCAGCCGCACCACCGCCGAGCCGATGAACCCCGCCCCGCCGGTCACAAGCAGTTTCATGCCTCATCCCTCCCAGCTGAACGGGCTGTCGAAATCCGCCAGGGCGGGCGCCGCGGCGTCCTTCTCCGACAGGATCGGGGTGCCCTGAAACCCCCAGTCAATGCCGCAGCTGTCCCAGGCCACCGCGCCGTCGCACTCCGGCGCATAATAATCGGTGCATTTGTAGATCACCTCGGTCTCCGGCACCCGGGTGAGGAAGCCGTGCAGGAAGCCCTTGGGCACCAGCAATTGTTTGCCGTTTTCCGCCGTCAGCTCGGTGCCGAACCAGGCCCCGTAAGTTGGCGAGCCCCTGCGGATATCCACAGCCACGTCAAACAGGGCGCCGCGGCCGCAGCGCACCAGCTTGTCCTGGGCATGCGGTGGCGCCTGGAAGTGCAGCCCGCGCAGGGTGCCCGCCTGCACCGACAGCGAATGGTTGTCCTGCACGAAATCAAGATCGATGCCCTGTTCCGCCAGCCGCCGCCGGTTCCAGCTCTCGCTGAAAAAGCCGCGGGCATCGCCAAAGCGGGCGGGTGTCAGCACTTTCAGCCCCGGCAGACCTGTCTCTTCTATCTTCATCCTCTGCGCCCCAAATTCCCGGCTGCTCCGTTTCCCCCTCTCCTACGCGGGCGCTGGCCGCGGCGCAACAGGCCAGCGCCAAGCGGCGGCGGGCCGCTTGCATCCCGCCGCCCCGCGCGGCAACCATGTCCCCATGAAGATATTGTTTGTGCATCAGAACATGCCCGGCCAGTACCGGGAGCTTGCGCCTTGGCTGGCGGCGCAGGGCGGCCATGAAATCGTCTTCCTGACCCAGCGGAACGATGTGCATCTGCCGGGGATCAAGACCGCCGTCTACCAGCCCTTCCGCACGCCGGCCCAAGATGCCTTCGGCCTCTCCAAGGACTGGGAGGCGGCGGCCGGCACCGGGCTTGGCGCGGCGCTGGCGGCGCGGCAGCTGCGGGACGCGGGCTTTACCCCCGACATCATCATCGGCCACACCGGCTGGGGCGAGCTCTTGTTCATGAAGGACCCCTACCCGGATGTGCCCATCATCGGCTTCTTCGAGTATTTCTACCGCACCTCCGGCGGGCTGGTCGGGTTCGATCCGGAAAACCCGCCCAACGACCAGGCCTATTTCTTTGCCGAGGCGCGCAACTCGGTGCCTTACGCCAGCATCGAGCTGGTCGACCAGGGCCATGTGCCCACCGCCTGGCAGCGCGACCGCTTCCCGGCCAGTTTCCATGACCGCATGTATCTCTGCCATGACGGCATCCGCACCGACAGGCTGGGCCCGGATCCCGCTGCCACGGTCGGGCTGGGGCGGCTGGAGCGCCCGCTCAGCCGTGACGACGAGGTGGTGACCTATATTGCCCGCAACATGGAGCGCGCCCGCGGCTTTCACATCATGATGCGTGCCCTGCCGCGGATCCAGGCGCAGCGCCCCAATGCCCGCATCCTGATGATCGGCGGCAATGAGACCTCCTACGGCGCCGAGAGCAAGCATCCCGGCGGCTTGCGCGGCGAGATGGAGGATGAGCTCGGCGGCAGCGTCGACTGGAGCCGGGTGCATTTCCTCGGCAAGGTGCCTTACGACGACCTCACCCGGATCATCCAGGTCAGCCGCTGCCATATCTATCTGACCATGCCCTTCGTGCTCAGCTGGTCGCTCTTGGAAGCGATGGCGATGCAGGCCACGGTGGTGGCGGCCGATGTGGCGCCGGTGCGCGAGGCGATCACCCATGGCGAGACCGGCCTGCTGGTGGATTTCTTCAGCCCGGAGAAGCTGGCGGATCAGGTTGCGGACGTGCTGGCCAATCCCGCCGGTTACGCCCATATCGGCCCGGCGGCCCGCGCCCATGTGGTGGAGCACTATGATTTCCTGACCCGCTGCCTGCCGGAGCATATCGCCCAGATCAATGCCCTCGTGCCGAAGGCACGGAAAATAAGAAGCTAGCCGGAGGCACGAAGCCTCCAACTGTAGCTTTGCTGAGGCCATTTTCTGCCTGTTCCGGGCCGCTGGCTCTGTCGTCAGCTTCCGGTTGGGCCAAACTTGGCCGGCCTCTGGGCATGACCGGCCGCGAGACCCTGTTCGGCAGGGATTTCTCCAAGGCCGCGGCAGGAAACAGCGTGACAAGCGCAAAAGTAAAGGATCACCGCTTGCAGCCCTTGTAGAGAATGCCAGCATCAGAACGGGCCTGGCCGGAACCCCGAAAAGATTGCGGCAGACCCCGTTCAATGCCCCATGGAAACAGGCCGGGCCGTGGGTGCGGGCATGTTACGAGTCGGCATAGCCGAAGCGGTGCGCGTATTCCGTATCCAGGATACAGATCCCGCAGGGCACGCGCGGCAGGCGAATGAAAGGCAAAGTCTGCATCGCTGGCCAGCCGCTTGCGGCTGCTGACATTTCTGCGCTGTATTTCCGGGATGCCCTCGAACCCCAGCCTCTCCAGGCAGGCCGGGAAAGCCTGGCCGATATCCTCGCAGCGGAAAATGAAATGACCGCTGCCGCTGTCGGAATAGCTTAGGCTTCCGCCCCCCCCGGGTGCCATATCGTCCAGGCGGATCTCCAGGGGGCGCTCGAAATGCGCCCGGAACCAAGTGAACGGACGCAGCACAATTGTAGAAGAAAACCTTGCTTTCGGCGCCGACCTGGATCGGCGTGTCGGCTAAGACCGCAGCCGGATCAGCGGCGAGTTTGGCAAGCACCGCGCCGACGCCGCCATGCGCGGTCAGCATCTTGGTGAAGATCGATATCAGTCGGGTCAGGATCAGCCGCACCAGCTCGCCGTCGCTGCCGCAGGAAAGCTCCAAGCGGTCCAGGAAGTTCCGGAACCGCGGCAGGTACCCCTCGATGTCACTGACCCGGGAACCGCTGGACCGCCTGGCGCGGATGCTGGCCAACCGCCGGGTCAGACGCACGTTTCCGGCGAACTGGCCGAGTTGATGGTTGAAGAAATACTCCGACAGCCCGGGCCGCATACACCGAGCCGAAGATTTTGTGGAGCGCCGTCTTGCCGAGAAAATGGCTTTGCGCCGCTTCCACGTTGTCCAGTTCATTGAGGGTGGCAACCAGCGAAGCGCTGGCCACCTTTCCGAACTGATAGACAGTGGCGAGGGTTTTCGGGTCCTGATCCTGCCTCTGGTCCCGGTCCTGCTTCGTCGGCAGGCCGTCCGCGGCTTCCCCTGTCATGGTTTCCTCAGACATGGCTGTTTGCCGCCAGCCAGCCAAAGCAGCCGTTGTCCACCTGCGCCGGTTTCGATCATCTGCCGGTTTTTTGGGCGCTGCGCGAACAGCCCAGCACCGCCGGACCGCGTCCAGGCTCGGAGATGGCCTCAAGAATTAACTCTTGCCCGCACTTTCCTTTATGAAGCTCCGAGCCATACAGCAGCAGAGCCGCCGCAGCACCGTATCACCAGCTGAAGGTCATTTTTACAGAAACGAAATCCGCGGGCAGGGATTTCTCTCCCGGAGGCGCATAGTCCCGCTGGCGGCCATATTCAACCGCCAGATCAAAGCCGTCTTTCTCAATTCCGGCTGTCAGCAAGAACTGCCGTTCAGGCTGGATGGCGGCTAGGCCCCAGGTCTGGGAGTATCCGAGCGCGGCATATGCCGTGAAGGTCTCGAATTCATGCGCCCGCACCAATTCCAGATTTAAGCCGGCAGGGGTGGCCGAAGTGGTGACCTCTTCTTCATCGAAGAAATCCACGGATTCGAATGCCGACACGTACTGGGCGCTCACGTAATACTGGTAATACTGGAGGCCTATTTTGGCGCTGCCGCCAAACGCCCGGTCTCTATTGGGAACAAAGTTAACCAGTTCTTTGGAGCCGTAGATGGAGTCGGTGAGGTAAAATTCCGTTTCCAGGTAGATATCTTCGGAAATCGTTCTGGAAGCTTCCAGCCCTGCGCCAAGCCGCCATTCCTGGTTCTGTTTTTCGGGCTCGTCCTTCTCGGACTGATAAATCACCACGTCTCTGCGCCCCCGCACGGAGAAAATGCGCGCCGCAAAGTCATCGGTGCTGTATGTCACATCAACTGTTTCCCCTTTGACCTCGAAGGCGGGCTTTATGAGGGGCTTGGCAATATGCGGATGCTTGAAGTTTCCGAAAGGGCTTGTGAAGAACCCGGCCGTGAGCATGAAGGGGGTGATATCTTCATTCCCGATCTCAACATAAGCCTCATCCAGAAGAATTTCGGTCTGGGAAAAATCGCTGTCGATCTCCACAGCGCCGGCGGCTATGACCCAGTCATAAAACTGCAGCGCTGCGCCCCCGTTCAGGGTAAGCGAGGCTTCGGTTGCACTTTGCCTGTCAAAGTCCCGCTCCCGCACGGCCTCTATGTCCGCCTCAATCTCAAATTCGAGAGAAACGTTTCCGCCCGCGCCATATACTAAGCCATTATCGCCGCCAGTTTCGAAGCGGGGATCGTCCGGATCCAGCACACCATTTTCATCCCGGATTTCCGGGACCGCATCAGCCGATTTTCCCTCCTGCGCCGCAGATGAAAACGGAAACGCCGCGGAGAACAAGGTGGCCGCGGCAGGGAGGAAATTTGGCATTCCGCTTGGCGGCAGCAAATGAGCGTTATTAATTCGGCTGAAAAGACGGACCATTGGCGCTCCATAGCTGGCTTTTCTTCGCCCGGGTGAATTCGGCTTGCCATTCGTGGCGGTGGAACACAGATGATCTTGCCGGGGCCAGAGGGGCCTTGCAATCCGTTCCGCGCGGTCCATTCCAAATTCCGCTAAACTGTGTCGAACGGACAAGCCTTCCCTCCCCCGGTGCCGCCTGCGCCCGGGCCCGCCGTTTCAGACGCGGCCCGGTTCGGGCGAACAGCATATCGGCGAACAACTCGGTGCTTCCAGTGCGCAGGGGGCCGCCGCCCCTCCAGGAAATGAAAATTGGGAATTATTACACAATTTGTAATCTCGCCGCATCAATTTTCCGATTCTCGTGGTTTTCTGGCAAATTTAATTGCTTTTTTGTTGCAATTGCGCAACTATTTCCAGCGCAGCATTTTACGCCCGCATGCCGTCGACCGGTCTGGTTTCGGGCTCCCCGGTGGGGGCGGGCTCGGCCGAAGTAATTCAAAAAAACATTGGGGGGACTGTTGTGATGAGCGCATCAACTACTCGAAGACCACGTGCATTAAGGGCCGGCAACGGCGGTGCCGGGGCAACCGCCGCCGCCGCAGAGACCGGCTTTCTGGGTCTCGTGGCCCCTTCCTACCTGCTTTGCTTCGCGCTGGCCGGCGGCCTGGTGGCGGCCGCCGGCCTTTGGGAGGTGCTGGCGAACACCCGGCTTTTGGCAGCCTTGCTTGCGGGCGGCGTGGTGGCCTTGGGCGAGGACGACCCGGGGCTCGGCACCGGGGTTCCGGGCGTGCATTACTTCATCCGCTCGCAGGAGTTCGTGACCTGGTCTCTGGTGCTTCTGGCCGCAGCGCTCTTCATGGCGGTCGCTATCCTCAAGGGGTTCCAGTTCCACAGGATCGCGCGGTTCGTCGGCATCGAGGGCACCTTCGGGCAGCATCTGCGCGCGTATATCTACGGGCACGGGATCGGCAGAATGACCCCGTACCGCATGGGCGAGGTGGCTTGGGTGTCCGCGTTGCAGAGCCAGGGCGCCACGATCGGGCAGGCGGCGCGGCTTGTCTTCATCTTCAAGGGCTTCCTGCTGTTCGAAATCTTCATCTTTGCCATTCTGGGCCTGGTGATGAGCGGCCTGCTTGCTTGGGGGATGGCACTGGTGCCGCCCTTTGCCATCCTGCTGGCGGCCTGGCTGCTGATGCGCCCGGCGGCTGCGCACAGCCCCGGCAAGAAACCCTGGCTGGAGCGTGCCGCCGAGGTGTTCGGCGCCCTGACCAGCGAGTTCCAGACGCTCATCGTGCTCACCCTGCTGTCGCTGATTTCCTTCGCGCTGGTGGAATTCGGCACCTACATCATTCCGCAGGCCTTCACCACACGCGTCACACCGCTGGTGCAGGATGTCCTGCTCTACGTGGTGGTGACGCCCAGCGTGATCGTGATGGCGGTCGTGGCCGGCTACATTGCCCGCCTGGTCCAGGTCACCCCCGGCGGCATCGGGCAGTTCGAGCTGGCCTTCGCGCTTGTGCTGATGGTCAACCGCCTACCGATGCCGGAAGCCATCACCCTGGCCTTGCTCGTCAGTGCCGTGCGTTACGCAACCGGTATTTTCCTGTTCGGAGGCACGATGCTGCTCTTCGGCGTCGAAACCAACTTCAACCGGGTCCGGGCCTTGTTTGGCCGCGACCCCGCAACCGGCGCGGAGGCGGCCCCATGAGTGTCAATGCAATCACCCCGCAGTATGCCAACGAGGCCGAAACGCTGCCGAAGGAGCCCCCTGCCTCGCTGATGTGGACCCAGGTCCTGGTGGTAGCCTCCATCGTGATGGCGCTGTTCCTACTCGACCGGCTGAGCAGCCTGCTGATCAACATGTGGCTGCTGGAAAGCATGGGCTACGAGGAGGTGTTCTGGACCAATTTCCGTATCCAGGCGATGCTGTTCGGCAGCGGCCTGGTGATTACTTCCGCGGTGATCACCACCCCGGCCTTCCTGCACGGGCTGAGCGCCGGCGGGCGCCTCAAGACCCTGTGGATCTCGGTGCTGGCCGGGATCCTGGTAGGGTATCTGCTCAACCTCGAATACGACGATTTCCTGGTGCCGCTGCAGGCTGTGCCCTTCGGGAAAACCGATCCGATCTTCGGCAATGACATCGGGTTCTACGTGTTCAACCTGCCGCCGATCTACAATACCCTGATCGCCGCGGTATTCATCGCGCTCGCCGGGCTGTTTTCATCGGTCTGCACCGCCCTTGCCGGCAGCCGCAATGCGCCCTGGCCCGAGGGCATGAACGCCTTCGTGCGCTGGCTGGGCCGGGTCGGCACGCCGGTGACCTGCGTGATGCTGTTCCTCACCGGGTTGTGCACGGCGGCGCTGATCTGGCTGCGCCGTTACTGGCTCCTCACCATGCCCAACTTCGAGGATTCGACGGAAGCTACCGGTGCCGGGGCGGAGTATGTCGATATCGTCGGCTTCTTCTCCACCAAGAATGCGATCTACGTTGAAGCGCTGGCGGTCATGGCGCTGACCATCGGCCTGACCCTGACCCTGTGGAAGGCGCGCCGGGCGCTGAAGCATCCGGGCAGCGTCAATCTAAGCACGGCGTTCGGGCCTGCGGCCTTCGCGCTGGTGCTGTTGCCCGGGATCACCACCGATCTCGTGTTCCGCTCGATCGTCGCGATCCGGGACCAACTTTTCGTGATCCCGAACGAGCCGGTGATCCAACTGCCCTATCTGCAGCAGCACATTGATGCGACCAACACAGCCTACGGGACGGACAAGATCATCGAGAAAACCTTCGTGCCGCTGACGGGCGATGATCCGTTGCCGAACCTGCAAAAGCTGCTCGACAGCCCGACGGTGAAGAACGCACCGCTGTGGTCCGGCTCGGTGACACGCTACAGCCGCCGGGTCGCGCCGCAATACGTGCAGCGGATTCTCGAGGCGGGCGGCGACATGACCGTGTTCTCGCCCACCTTGCAGATTCTGCAGGCGCAGGAAACGCTGCGGCCCTATTACGGCTTCCTGGATGCGGACACGATTATCTCCGAAATCGACGGCGAGATGCGCATGTTCGCAAGCGCCGTGCGCGAACTGCCGCAAGATATCGTGCGCCCGTGGCTCGCGGCCTGGGGGCAGCGGTCGTTCCTGTTCACCCACGGGCACGGGCTGATCACCATGGCCGCCGCCGAGCGCAACGAGGCCGGCGAACCCGTTTATGCGACTTCGGGTGTGCCGGTGCAGGCGCATCTTGACGAGCTGGAGATGGAAAACCCCTCGGTCTACTACGGCGAAGGCGCGGTCAACGCGGCCTTTTCCAACGCCCGGGGCTTGGACGAGCACGACGTGTCCACCGACCAGGGCCGCCTGGAGGTTCAGTTTCCGGCCGATGTCCAAGCAGGGATCAGGGTGGATTCCCTGCTCAAGCGGCTGGCCATCGGGTATCAGACCGGAGAGTTCTTCCAGGTGGTGTTCTCCGGCCTGATCTCGGACGATACGCGGGTGCATGTGTTCCGGCGGCCGATCGAGCGCATCGAACAGCTGGCCCCCTTCCTCGCGCCCGATACCGACCCCTACGCCTTTCCGACGCCGACGGGGATAAAGTGGATGGTGAACACCATCACCTACAGCGACGCCTATCCCTACAGCGCGCTCACGCTGTTCGGCGACCCGGCCGACCTGCGGACGGAATGGCGGCCGCTGGAGCTCGTCAACTATGTGGCGGATTCGGTCAAGGCGGTGGTCGATGCGCATACCGGCCAGGTGAATCTCTACCAGTTTGCGGATGAGCCCGTCATTGAGACCTGGGCTGCCACCTACCCGGGGCTGTTCAAGGCAAAGGAGGAGATGCCGCCCGAAATCCGCACCCATGTGCAGTATCCGCAGGAGCTGATGTCGATCCAGTTCAACAAGATCTACCCGTTCTATCATCAGAAGGATGCGCTGACCTTCTACAGCGGCGAAGACCTGATGGATGACGCGGACGAGGTCATGGGAGCCATTCTCGGCGTCAGCGGCGAGACCATCACCTTCAGCCAGGGGCTGTTCTGGTGGATAGCGGAAACCGGCGGTGGCGGGATGGTGGAAGCCGATCCTCCGGTGCAGTTCGCGCTATCCAAAAGCTATACGCCGCAGGACCCGCTGAACCTGCGCGGCGTGGCGACGGCCTACCAGACCGGCGAGGATTACGGCAAGCTGTCGGTTCTGAAGATTCCCAAGGGCATGTTCTTCATGGGGCCGGAGCAGGCGGATGCAACCATCGACCAGGATGCGTTCATCGCCCAGGAAATCGGCCTGTGGAACCGGCTTGGGGTGCAGGTCATCCGCGGCCGCACCTCGACCCTGATCGTCGGGCGGGAAGTGATCTACGTCGAGCCGATCTTCATCCGCTCCCGGCAGAGTCCGGTGCCGCAGCTTCCGCGCGTCATCGTCGTTTTCCGCGGAAAACCTCACATGGGGCGGACCATAGAGGAGGCGCTGACGTTTGCGATCAATGGCGGCCGGCTCGACAGCATGGATCACGACATCCGCGCTTCGCTGGCAGAGTAGTCTGAGCCATGCAGGTTATCTCAGCCCTGTCTGCGCTTGGAGTTACAATCCTTCTGGCGCTGTGCCGCCCGCGGCTTGGGACGGTGGTCATCGGCCCTGCCTTTGCGGCGATCGCCGGGGTGAGCTTCATGACTCTGGCAGGCCATATCTCGCTTGCCGATCTCGGTTTGGCGTCGAGGGTGCTCTGGAAGCCGATGGTCGCGATTGCATCGATCATGGTCATCGCTGCAGCGGCAGATCGTCTGGGCGTAATCAGCAGGCTTGCGGAAACTGTCATCCGGGCCGGCAGCGGATCGGTCAAGACCCTGTTCCTGCTGGTTTTCTGTCTCAGTGCCTTCACCGCCGCCATTCTCAACAACGACAGTGCGATCCTGGTGCTGACGCCTGCGGTGATCGCGATGATCCGCGGCTTCTACCCGCAGGAACCGGGGCTGCTTGCGCCATTTGCCTTTGCCGTTTTCATGGCCGCCGGGGTGGCGCCGCTAGTGACCTCCAATCCGATCAATCTGATTGTTTCGGATGTGGCGAAACTCGACTTCAATTCCTACGCGGTCAAAATGCTGCCGGTGTCGCTGGCCAGCGCCGTGGCGAGCTTCCTGACGCTCAGATGGGTGTTTTCCGCCGAACTGGGCGCGGCCCGCCCGTCCCGCCTTGCAGAGGCGGCCGCCGGCCCCGGGAGACGGCCGGAAAAGTGGTCCCGCGCGGAGAAGCACGGAATGATCCTGACGCTGGCCATCCTCGGCGCCTATCCGGTTGTGGAGTATTTCGACGGAACAGTCTGGATCGTGGCGCTGTCGGGCGCGATCGCGGCGTGTGCGCTTTGCGTCCATCACGAGGCCACAACTCCGCGTTTCCTGATTATCAACGGTGTTGCCTGGCAGGTCCTGATCTTCCTGTTCGGCGTCTATCTCATCGCGCTCGGCCTGCGCAGTGCCGGTGTGGTCGAATGGCTGGTCGCGGTCTACACCCCGCCCGGAATCGCCGTGATCGGAACGGTGTCGGCGGCCGGGTCGGCGCTGATCAACAATCACTCGATGGCGCTGATCAATATCGTTGCAATCGAAGAATTGCCGGGCGAGAAACACACAGTGGAATTCCTCGCCGCATTGATCGGAGGAGATCTCGGGCCGCGCCTGCTACCCATCGGATCTTTAGCCGGCTTGTTATGGTACGCAGCGCTTGAGAGGCTGAATGTTCACGTCCCGATACTGCAATTCATCAAGACCGGTGCAATTGTTACGGTGCCTTCCCTCGCAACCGCGCTTATTGTTTTGGCTTTCGTCACGTAGCGGGCAGGCATAAGGCGGGACTCACCTGGTTTTGGCGCTCTCGGATGCGGCCCTCTCCCCGGCGTGACGGAAGGGGGCGTTTCTCAAAGGAGGAAAAGGTTCCGTTCCTTAATTTGGCGGAGGAGGACCCATTCGAACGGGCAGGCCTGCATTCCCTTGTGAGATACAAGGTTCTTGAGCGGGGGCTTTCCCTGACCAGCACTGGCAACGGGGCTATCCGGCTGATTTCAGCCGGTTCTGCCGCAAAGACGAGGGTGGATTCCGGTAGGAGGCAGGATCGTATCACAAGGTTTGTTCTTGATGCCGTTTGACGATGCCGGTGACGGTGTTTTTCGAGACGCCGAGGTCACGGGCAATCCACCGGTATGATCGGCCTTCTGCTACGGCCTGCAGCACCCTTGGCGCGAGCTTGCCGGATTTCGGGCGTTGACCGGGTTGCCGGCCGAGTTTCTTTCCACGCGCCCGCGCGGCAGCCAAGCCGGATTTCACCCGCTCGCCGAGCAGGTCGCGCTCAAACTGTGCGATCCCGGCCAGCATGGCAGCCATCATCCGGCCATGGGGTGTGTCCAGCTCGAAGGTCATTCCGTTCATAGCCGCGACCGAGACTTTCCAGCCTGCCAGCCTGCTGAGTGTCTCGAGCAAATCCTGCGCCGAACGGCCCCAACGGGAGAGTTCACTGACCAGGATCGCATCGATCTGTCTGGCCTGTGCCAGGTCGAGCACCCGATTGCGGGCGGCGCGATTGGCAGACGCCCCGGAGCGGAGGCGGGGTGGATTCACATCCGAAGTGCAAATTCTGTATCAAAACAGATGTTTGCATGGAGGCTATTGAATGGGACGC
>NZ_JBHUPT010000111.1:0-413 GCF_049056525.1 Leisingera coralii
AGCGCCTTGTGTGCCAGGCGCGCATCAATGCAGATGATCGGAAGGCCGCGTTTCTCCAGTTCACGGGTGAGCCAGATGGCCAGAATGCCGCTCTCATGCACAACCCGCTCGGGTTTGGCGGCATGTTCCGAAATGAACGATGCAATCTCGTCCGGATCCGAACTGGTTTCGCCGCGCGCAAGCACCTCTCCATCTCCATCGACAACGCAGATCGACACGGATTTGACGGACACGTCCAGACCAACATAATGCAACATGGTCGTTCTCCTTCACGGCTGGTTTTACTGAGGCCGATCTTATCGGACCTCGTTCGCCCTGGGAGAGCGGCCGCCGCAAACACATCATGTCATTCAGGCAGCCGGAAAGCGCCGTTTCCGCGAAGATGGCGGGGATATCGGGAAGGGTTTATCTGG
>NZ_JBHUPT010000112.1:0-9663 GCF_049056525.1 Leisingera coralii
TTTCCCCGCAGGCGCGCGATCCTAGCTGCAATTGCAAAGGCACCAGAAGATCGGGCGGACAGCCGGCATTCTCTGCAATCGCGAGCCAATCGGGTGGCAAACTTGGAAGCTGACATTTAATGGGCGGAAGTTTCGTGCTCCGCATTACACGACCGGTAGCCACCAACAAAGTTTCAACGACCATCGGGCTCGGGGCAACAAAGTGATGGTGCCAGGATGTGATCGCCGCCGATCAGGCAGGTAGCCATGCCGACCGCCGCATCGGCCAGGGTTTCAGCAACGGTTTTTCAAAAGATCCTTCCTATGGATGGAATAGCCCGTGCCGCCTCGCACGGGCTATTATTGCGTTCAGAGATCTTCCGGCAACAGCGCCTCGGGCATGTTCTGATAACAGACAGGGCGCAAAAACCGCCGGATCGAAAGCGTACCGACAGAAGTTGCACCGAAATTGGTCGAGGCCGGGTAAGGCCCGCCATGCACCATGCTGTCCGCCACCTCGACCCCGGTGGGAAAACCGTTGACCAGCACCCGCCCAGCCTTGCGTTCGGCGATCGGCAGCAGCGCACGAGCCGCACACGTGTCGCCCGCGTCCATATGCAGGGTCACGGTCAGCTGGCCCTCCAGCCCGCGCGCCAGTTCTTCCATCTGCGCCGTGTCCACCACCCGGACCACCAGCCCCAGCGGGCCAAAGACCTCCTCGGCCAGGGTGTGATCCTGCAGATAGGCCCCGGCGGTGGTTTCAAACAGGTTGGGCCGCGCAGTGCGCCCTGCACTGTCGGTGACCAGCACCGGACGCACCGCGCCTGCGGCGTCAAAGCGCGCCTTTCCGTCGCGGTAAGCCTGCGCGATGCCGTCGGTCAGCATCACCTGTTTCGGCGCCTGCTCCAGCGCCACGGCAGCGGCCTGCACCAGCGCATCGCCCGCAGGTCCCTCCGGCACCACCGCTACACCAGGGTTGGTGCAGAACTGCCCCGCCCCCATGGTCAGCGAGGCCGCCCAGCCCGCGCCGATTTCGACCCCGCGGGCGGCAGCGGCTTCGGGCAGCACGAACATCGGGTTGACGCTGCCCAGCTCACCAAAGAACGGGATCGGCTCAGCCCGTTGCGCGCAAAGGTCAAACAGCGCCCGCCCCCCGGCCAGCGAGCCGGTAAAACCAACCGCCTTGATATAGGGGTGCTGCACCAGCGCTTGCCCGACATCGCGCTTGCCCCCCTGGATCAGCGAGAAGACCCCAGCAGGCATACCGCATTTCACCACCGCCGCATGCACCGCCTCCGCCACGATCTCGCCGGTACCGGGATGGGCGGAGTGGCCCTTGACCACCACCGGGCAGCCCGCCGCCAGCGCCGCCGCCGTGTCACCGCCCGCGGTGGAAAACGCCAGCGGGAAGTTCGACGCACCGAACACCGCTACTGGGCCGATGGGACGCTGCACCATGCGCAGATCCGGGCGCGGCAGTGGTTGGTGGTCGGGCAGCGCTTCGTCATGGCGGCGATCCAGGTAGGCGCCGTCAAGGATATGCTGGGCGAACAGCCGGAGCTGGCCGGTGGTTCGGCCGCGCTCGCCCTCCAGCCGCGCCTCTGGCAGGCCGGTCTCCTGGCAGCCAATCTCGGTGATCGCCTCGGCGCGGGCCTCGATCTCGTCTGCGATGGTGTTCAGGAAGGCGGCGCGGTCGGCGCGGCTGCTGTAGCCATAGCTCCAGAACGCTTCCTCGGCGGCCTCGCAGGCTTGCTCCACAAGCGCCGGGGTTCCGCGGCTGTAGGCATGCGGCGTGCCGCTGGCTGGCTCAGACTGGAAAGTCTCGCTGTGGGCGATCCATTCACCGTCGATCAGGTGTTTGCCATGCGGTTGAAAGCTCATGCTGCGCTCTCCTTTCCCCAGTTGCTGACCATCTTGCAGGCGATCTCAAAGGCGGCGCGGGTGGCGCCCACATCGGCCTCGCCGCGGCCCGCGATGTCAAAGGCGGTGCCATGCGCCGGGGTGGTCACCGGCACCGGCAGCCCGCCCTGCACCGTAACGCCGCGGTCAAAGCCCAAGAGCTTCAGCGCGATCTGCCCCTGGTCGTGATACATGGTCACCACCGCGTCGATCTCGCCACGGGTCACCTTAAGGAACACCGTGTCCGAAGGCAGCGGCCCGGTCACCGCCATCTGGCCGCCCGCCATGTGGCGCACCGCAGGTTCGATCACGTCGATCTCCTCGCGGCCGAAATTGCCACCATCACCCGCATGCGGGTTCAGCGCAGCCACTGCGATGCGCGGCCGTTCATAGCCCGCCCGGCGCAGGGTGCGGTCGATCAGATGGCTCGCCTCCTCGATGCGTTTCGCGTCGATAGCATCGGCCACGTCCTTCAGCGCGATATGGCTGGTCACCCGGCTGGTCCACATGCCGTCAAGCGTATTCAGTTCAGAGATATAGCCGCTGACGCCCAGCTTTTCGGCCATGTAGTGCAGCTCGTCCGAATGGCCGATCCCGGCCATATGCATCGAGGCCTTGTTGAAGGGTGCAAAGACAATCGCGTCGATCACGCCCTGCTGCACGAACTCCAGCGCCTGATCCAGCACCCGCAGGGTGGACCGGCCAGAGGCCTCAGTGCTTTCGGCCAGCACCACATCGTCCGGGCTGATGGTCTGCATCTCGTGCAGCGCCAGCCCGTCGAAGGCGGTCCAGTCCGCAGCGTCGGCATCCACCGCCGTCATCTCGTGACGCAGCCCGGCCTGCGCCTGGCCCAGTTCAAACACATGGCGGTCGCCGATCAGCAGCACATCGGCCTCTGCGATGCAGTCCTCGGCCAGCAGCCGGGCAACCAGTTCCGGCCCGATGCCGCTGGGGTCACCGGGGATGAGTCCAATCCTTGGGGACATGTCTACTCCGTTTCGTCGGCCCTGGCGCTAGTCGCGCAGGGCATTTCTGATATTGGTCACAGCCGAGGCCAGATGGCGGCGCAGGGCGGTGGAGGTAGTCTTGGCATCGCGCCGGCTCAGCGCGTCGACGATTGCCCGGTGTTCGGCAAAGGTCTGCTCGCGGCCCGACTGGCGCTGCGAAGACTGGAAACGCGCCCGCCACAGGCGCGCGTTGTATTTCTGATGGGTGTCGATCAGCGGCGCATTGCGGCTGGCCTGCACGATGGTCTCATGCAGCTCCATGTCCAGCCGGAAGGATTCCAGCGGCGTCAAGGTGCTGTCCTCGGCTTCCATCCGCTGCTGGCAGTCGATCACCCTGGCGATCTCCTCCTCGGTGATAGTGGCGCAGGCCAGCTCGCCCGCCAGCGCCTCCAGCGCCCCCATGACGACCAGGTTCTCCTCGATCTCACGGATCGGCGGGTTGGCCACCTGCGGGCGGCGGGTGACGGAATACTCCACCAGCCCGTCCTGCTCCAGAATGGTCAGCGCCTTGGTCAGCGGCGTGCGGCTGATGCCCAGTGCCGCCGCCAGATCGCGCTCCGAGATATGTGCCCCGGCGGGCAGCTTCTCCAGCAGAATCAGCTCGCGCAGCTTGTCGGCCGCAATCTCGACCAACGTGGCGCGCGGGCGCGCCAAGGCCAGTTCACTGGTGTCCAGGTCCGAGATTTCAGCCTTCTTGCTCATGTCATTTGCCCCATTTCAGCACCACCGGATCCAGCGGCCGGATCAACCGGAAAAGAGCCTCCTTTGTCTGCGAATGCAATGGCGCGATGGGGTGGCGGCAGAAATCCGAAGCGATCACGCCCCCCTCGACCATCGCCGCCTTGGCCGAGCGGAAGCCGCATTGGCGGTTTTCATGGTTCACCGCAGGCAGCACCCGAGTATAGGCCGCGGTGGCCGCATCCAGGTCTCTGGCCGCGAAATGATCCAGCACCGGCTTGATCTGATCGGGGATCATGGCGCTGGTCATCGCCCCGGTCGCGCCCGCCTCCAGATCCGCCAGCAGGGTGATCGCCTCCTCGCCGTCGAACGGTCCCTCGATCGCGTCGCCGCCGGCAGCCACCAGGTCGCGCAGCTTAGCCGCGGCCTGGGGGCATTCGATCTTGAACAGCTTCACCATCTCGATCTCACGCGCCATCCGCACCAAGAGCGGCACCGGCAGCTCCACCCCGGACAAAGGCGCATCCTGCACCATGATCGGCAGGCCGACCTCGCCCACGCGGGCGAACTGCTCGAACGTCTGCTCGGCCGAGCCCTTCAGCAGCGCGCCGTGATAGGGCGGCATCATCATCACCATGGCCGCGCCATGGTCCTTGGCATGCTGCGCGCGCTCCACTGCGATTTGGGTGGCATAGTGGCTGATGGTGACGATCACCGGCAGGCGGCCTGCCATATGCGTCAGCGACACTTCGGTCAGCTTTCGGCGCTCCTCGTCGGTGATCAGGAACTGCTCGGAGAAGTTGGCCAGGATGCAGATGCCATCGCTGCCCTGATCCACCATGCAGTCGATGACGCGTTTCATGCCCTCGTAATCCACCGTACCGTCCGGGTTGAACGGGGTCGGTGCGACGGGCCAGATGCCGGAATATATGGTCATTCTGTGATCTCGAAGTTGTGCAGGTGTTTGTCGGTGATTTCAATGCCAAGGCCCGGCTTGCCGTCGTCCAGCTGCAAGAAACCGTCCACCGCCTCCGGGTCGCCCTCGAAGATGTAGTAGAACAGCTCATTGCCCACCTCGACGTCGAACACCGGGAAGTATTCGGCGATCGGGCAATTCACGTTGGCCATGGTCAGGTGATAATTGTGCATCTGCCCGGCGTGCGGGATCACCGGGATCTGCGCGGCCTCGGCGATGGCATTGATCTTCTGCGCCGCGGTGATGCCGCCGACCCGGTTGGTGTCATACTGCAGCACGCTGACGGCCTTGCGGCTGATCAGCTCGGCGCAGCCGATGACCGAGAATTCATGCTCACCGCCCGAGATCGGCACGATGTTCATCGCGTTCAGCTCGGCATAGCCCGCCACATCATCTGCAATCACCGGCTCCTCCAGCCAGCGCGGCTCATACTTGGCCAGCTTGGGTAGCATCCGCTTGGCGTAATCCAGGTTCCAGCCCATGTAGCATTCCAGCATCAGGTCCCTGTCATAGCCGATGACCTCGCGCAGCGCCTCGACCCGCTTCAGGTTCTCGCGCATGCCCGCCATGCCGTCCTTGGGACCAAAGCCGAACCGCGTCTTGTAGCCGGTATAGCCGTTCTTCATCGCCTCTTCGGCCTCGGCCTGCATGGACTCGACCGAGCCCGAGTAGAGCTTGGAGTAATAGACCGGGATCTTTTCCTGAGTACGCCCGCCCAGCAGCTTGAACACCGGCTTGCCGGTCAGCTTGCCCATCAGATCCCAGATCGCGATGTCGATGGCGGAAATCGCGGTCATGCCGATGCCCTTGCGGCCCCAGGCATGGCTGCGGCGGTACATCTTCTCCCACAAATAGGCGTAATCAAAGGGGTCTTCGCCGATCACCAGCGGCGCATACCATTCGTCGATCGCCTGCTTCACCACCCGCGGCGCCAGCGCCGCATTGCCGATGCCGATGGTGCCGTCCTCGGTCTCTACCTCGCAGGTCAGCCACTGGTGAAAGCGGAAGGACTGCATCGCGTCGCCCTTGATCCACAGGGCGTCCGAGGCGTTGGTGCAGAAGTTCCCCGCAGGCGGAACGGTCGGCCCCTTCCAGCTCCAGACACGGGTTCGAACAGATTTGATCTTGGTCATTGAGGGCTCCCCTTTCTCTCACTTGGCGGCGTGTCCGGCGCCGACCGGGACACGAATCATGTTGACATCTGTTTTAACATTGTAATGGTGTTTTGGAATGCCAAAATGCTAAAGTGCCGAAAAACGAGGAGGAGGCGGCGCAGCGCATAACCCGGCTTTCCGCCAGATGCGTCTGCCCTGTACAAACACCCCAAGACGGCGTCGCGGATGCGGCAGGACGTTCCAATCACACCGGAGGAGACACCATGAAATCCCTGACCAAGACCCTGAGCGCCAGCCTCGCTGCCGCCACCCTGACCATCGCGGTGCCCGCGGCAGCGGACACCTATGTGGTGGCCGTCGGTGCCGCCTCGAACAGCCTGCAGGGCAAAAGCGCTGCCCGCTTCGCCGAGGAACTGCAGACCCGCCTGGGCGATGCGCATACGGTCGAATTCTACGCCGATGCGCAGCTCGGCAACGAAAAGGAGCTGATGCAGAAACTGCGTCTGGGCACCGTCGATTTCACCCTGATCTCCTCGATCATGACCAACGTGGCGCCGGAATTTGCCCTGTTCGACATGCCGTTCCTGGTGCAGGACCGCGCCCACCTCAAGGCGATCGACGCCGAGATCGTGCAGGCCGACCTGGCGCCGCTGGCCGAAAAGGCGGGCCTCAAGGTGCTGTCGACCTGGGAGAATGGCTTCCGCCAGATCACCAACAGCGCGCGCCCCATCAACACCCCTGCCGACCTGGACGGGCTGAAGATCCGCACGCCCTCGTCTGAATGGCGGGTCTCGATGTTCAAGGAATGGGGCGCCAACCCCACGCCGATGTCCTTCTCCGAGGTCTTCGTCGCCCTGCAGACCGGCACTATGGACGGCCAGGAAAACCCGCTGACCAACATCGTCGGCGCCAACTTCCAGGAGGTGCAGGGTTACCTCAGCCTGACCGACCACGTCTACTCGCCGACCTATCTGACCTCCGGCGCCGGCACCTGGTCCAAGCTGCCCGCAGACGTCCAGGCCTCCGTCACCGAGGTCGCCGCCGCGGTGCAGGACTGGTCGCTGGCACAGGGTGAGACCGCCGACAACGAGCTGGTCGAAAAAGTCCGCGCCGCGGGCGTCGAGGTGAACCAGGCCGACAAATCCGCCTTCATCGCCGCCTCCGCGCCGATCTACGACGCCTTTGCAGCGCAGGTTCCCGGCGGCAACGCGCTGGTGCAGCGCGCCCAGGACCTGGCCAAGTAACATGAACCGCCCCGGCCCGGCACGCCCGGCCGGGGCACTCACAAGACTGGAGGTAGGCATGATCGCACTGATCGAGCGCATTTTATTACGGGCCATCGAGACGATTTGCCTTTTGCTGCTGGTGATCCTGGCGGTGTCGGTCGTATACGCGACCACCATGCGGTACCTGGGCGCCTCCCCCGCGTGGTACGACGAAATCGCCAGCGTGCTGCTGGCCTGGCTGACCTATTTCGGCGCCGCCTATGCGGTGTTTTTGCGCCAGCACATGGGGTTCTCGGGCATCGTCACCGCGCTGCCGCGGCATCTGGCGGTGGCGCTGGCGCTGTTCTCGGAACTGCTGGTCATCACCTATTTCGCCGTCGTCGCCTGGTACGGCAACGCGGTGCTGGCGGTGGCGAAATGGGATTCGCTGCTGTCCTTGCGCTGGATGACGCTGGACATCGTGCAATCGGTGATCCCGGTGGCCTCTGTCATCATGATCCTCGGCACCTTGCTGACCCTGCCTCGCGCCCTGCGCGCCGCGGCTGACGGCATCGACCCCGAACACGCCGAGATCGAGCAGGCCATCGCCGAGGCCGAGGCCGAAACCGCCGCATTTGCCCAGAAGGAAGGCCTGAAATGATCCTGCTTTTGACCACGGTTGCCCTGATCACGCTGATCCTCATCAACGTGCCGATCGCGGTGGCCATCGGCGTGGTGTCGATGGGGGGCTTCCTGCTCACCTCCGGGCCGGATGCGCTCAACGACATGGTGATCAAGCTCTATTCCGGCTCCACCTCCTTTCCGCTGATCGCGATCCCGCTGTTCATCCTCGCGGGCAACCTGATGAACACCTCCGGCATCTCGCTGCGGCTCATCAACTTTGTCACCGCCCTGATCGGCTTCATCCGCGGCGGCCTCGGCATGGTCAACATCGGCGTGTCGATGGTCTTTGCCGAGATCTCCGGCTCGGCGGTGGCCGATGTGGCCGCCACCGGCACCGTGCTGATCCCCGAGATGAAGCGGCGCGGCTATTCGCGCACGCTCGCAGCGGCGATCACCTCCTCCTCCGCCTCGCTCGCCATCATCATCCCGCCGTCGATCCCGATGATCCTCTATGGCGCCATCGCCGAAACCTCGGTGATCAAGCTGTTCGTGGCCGGCGTGGTGCCGGGCCTGCTGGGCGCCTTCCTTCTGATGCTTGTCACCTGGGTGCTGGCAGTGCGCTATGACCTGCCGCGCGCCGAAGGCTTCGATCTCGGCTACGTCTGGAAGACCTTCAAGGAAGCCTTCTGGGCGCTGACCATGCCGGTCATCATCCTGGGCGGCATCTTCTCGGGCCTCGTCACCGCGACCGAGGGCGCAGGGCTCGCGGTGCTGGCGGCGCTGGTGATCGGCCTCTTCGTGTACCGCGACCTCGACGTCTCGCGGCTGCGCAAAACCATGCTGGACGGCGTCAGCCAGACCGGCATCGTGATGCTGCTAGTCTCCACCTCCGCGGCGCTGGGGCTGTTCCTGACCCAGGCGCAGGTGCCGCAGACGCTGGCGGCCGAGATCACCGAGATCACCACCAATCCGCTGATCGTGTTGGCCCTGCTGAACCTCCTGCTGTTGGTGCTGGGCATGTTCCTGCACGGCGCGGCGGCGATCATACTGGTAGTGCCGGTGGTCATGCCGCTGGTCAACGCGGTGGGCATTGATCCGATCCACTTTGGCATTATGGTGACGCTGAACCTAGCCATCGGCCAGCAGACGCCGCCTGTGGCGTCGGTGCTGATCACCTCCTGCTCGATTGCCCGGTCGGGTATCTGGGAGACTTCGCGCACAAACCTGCCCTTTATCGGAGTTCTCGCGCTCATCCTGCTTCTGGTCACCTACGTGCCGGAGATCTCTCTCGCATTGACCGCATATCTGGATTAACCGGATTCCCTCTCCCGGCCGTGCTTGCCGGCCGGGAGCACTTGGAAAGCGTGGAAACAAATCGGCGCTCGCTCGGAAGCACACAAATTCGACCTGCAGCAGTGCAGGGCTTGGGACTTGGGGGGTGACCCGCAACATAGCTTCCCAGTGCCTTTGATCATTCCCGAGTCGCCGCATTTGGGGCAACTCACAGCGAATTGAAACTCGTCTGATTCGCAATTATCAATCCTGGTCGCAGCGAAGGGACAGTTTGAGTTTCGCTCCTCAAACTGCTTTTTAATGACCGCTCTGCCGACGAATGCTGTTTCACAGCGAGAACCACGCCACGCCGGCATCTTCTGCGCAAGCAAAATCCGCACGGGCGAAAGTCCGGAAAGTCCCGCTCCTCGTTGGTCGATCCACGTTGCGGCGAAAGGGTGGATTGAATTTGGCCCCTCGGACTGACTTTCAACGGCCGGTTTGGCGACACATGCTGCTTCACAGCGAAAACCACGCCGCACCCGCGAGAAAATGCTGCGCCAGCAAACACCAGGAAGGGCAACGGCAGCAAAGTCCCGCTCACTGCTAGTCCAATCCCGACCAGGTGAAGAGCCGGTGTCTCGGAGATCAGCCGTTCACACCTAGCGCGCCGAACTTGCGATATGAGCCCTCTGTACCTTGGATTTTCTCGCTGCGTGCGCTCGCAGCACGCCGGATACCGCAGATGCAGAAAAGTACGCGCTGCCTCGCCGCGTTCAAAGCCGCCATGAGTCGAAGTTGCAGCAAAAATTGACCAGGGAAGGATCGAGGCGCGGACAAAGCATGGGTAATCGGGCTGACCGGATAGCTGGGTCAGGTTCTCGATAGAATTGCAGTGCTTTCTGCAA
>NZ_JBHUPT010000113.1:0-387 GCF_049056525.1 Leisingera coralii
GCCAAGCGCGAGACACCGTTCGGTGTTATCAGCCGCTTACAATCGTCACCGACAAGGCGCACAGCTATGCAAAGGTGATCGGCGAGATCAACGGCCGACTCGGGCCTGATAGTGCTATCCGCCACGTTGACCGCAAGTATTTGAACAATCGGATCGAGAGTGATCATGCCGCACTGAAGCAGCGATTGCGTCCCATGCGCGGGTTCCAGACGCTTGCCGGAGCCAAGGCCGCGCTCGCTGGCATCGAAACCTTCCGCACCATTCGAAAAGGTCAATTCGAGAATTGTGAAACCGGGGTGATCAACGAGATCGCCTTCATCGACAAACTGTTCCAGGAGGCTGCATGATAGGCGAGCAAAGCCGACGACAAACACAGCCCTCTGCCGT
>NZ_JBHUPT010000114.1:0-8143 GCF_049056525.1 Leisingera coralii
TCAATTCGAGAATTGTGAAACCGGGGTGATCAACGAGATCGCCTTCATCGACAAACTGTTCCAGGAGGCTGCATGATAGGCGAGCAAAGCCGACGACAAACACAGCCCTCTGCCGTTAATGCAACGGACTCAACGAGTATGTTTTCCGCATCCGTGAAAGCAGTCTGCCCCCTTGGCTGCCGCGGCTGGAGCGGGAATGGGCGGGTGGCTGTCGGAACGGCGCCGAAATCTGGCGCCGGCTGCGGGCCGATGGTTTCCAGGGCAGCCTCCGTGTCGTCGGGGAATGGGCCACGCGCCAGCGCCGTGCCGAGCGGGCCGCGCCATCGGGCACAGAAAAATCGCCGCCCGCGCGCAAGATTACCCGCCTCCTGACCTTGGGCCGGGATCATCTGTGCAAGGCAGATGCCATCCAAGTCGCAAGGATCGAAGCTTCGTTGCCAGCCCTCGCTGCAGCCCGCAGGCTGACCGACCGGCTTACGGACATGGTACGCAATGCTCGCGAAGACGCGCTGGAAGGATGGCTGAATGAAGCGGAGGACGGGCTGCTCGGAGCCTTCGCTCGTGGGCTACGGCGCGATCAAGCCGCGGTCGCCGCAGCGCTGAGGGAGCCATGGTCAAATGGGCAAACCGAAGGGCAGATTAACCGCCTCAAGACGCTCAAACGCCAGATGTATGGAAGGGCGAACATCGACCTGCTCAAAGCGCGGCTCGTTCAGGCGCCCTGATCTGAGAGAGGCCGAAGTTGCACCAAAATTGATTCAGAGCCAATTTTGGACGCCTATAGGGGGTCAAGGTTCCGTGTCGATTGACAATTTGGGCGCAGTACTCTCGGAAGGTCATCGGATCCCCGGGCGCCCGCACCAGAGCGTACTTCGCTTACAGCTCAGCAATTGACTTTTGTCATTGCGCTGCGATGCCACGCTTCAGGCCTTGGATCGCCTCCAGACCGCGCATCATCTTTGACATAAGAAAACGCGGCCAGCCATGAGCTACACCACGCTATGGGTCAGGATCACTCAAATTGAGAGAATGGGCGCCCTTGGGCGCCCATTGGGTTCTTGACTATGAGAGATTTTGAAGGAACAGGATTCGTCTCTCCTTATGCGGGTATTTGGGTTAAGGGACTCCTAACAGATTATTAAGCGGCCGCAAAATTTTCAATAGTACCTTCAGGCTCGGGCTCAGGCCCCATGGCCAATACATGACGATTGCTGCGCGGACGATTGCTGAGAGGATGAGTTCTGGACATCTGTCGAAACGGGTCGCAATGCGTCGGCAACCCTTGTGCCTGCCAAAACTGATCTCGATGCGATTACGTTGCTGGTAGCGGCTTTGTGTTGTCCATAGTTTGGCTAATCAGGCGCCTACGCCCTCATTTCGTCGCGCCTCCTCTGGTCGTTGCCCGGCGGGTCTTCAATCAGCCGGAGCCGATTCTGAGATATATTTCTTCACCGTGTTTCGTGCTAATCCCACCATCATCTGAGCCCTTGTTTCAATAAAGAATCGTAAATAAATGCAGTCACACTTCCTCCTTTAAAGTTTCTTAGTAATTCATTCTAAAACCTAGGGTGCGGAGCGCATAACTACGTCAAGGCCGAGGTCTGCAACAATGTTATCGAGTGTAGTTTTACAGCGAAGGAGCCCAAGCATTATAGCCGCCCAAGGACGCGTTCAGAGCTGCAGTTTTTCAGTTGGTTCTTTGAGTCGGCGGCGCTCTGACGAAAAACTCTAACACAAGATAACAAACGCAGCCTCTCAAGAAGCCTGCGGTAGAGCGATCAGGCACCTAGAAAATGAAGCGCGTGATCCTCCGGTTTCAGGCTCTAAGCTTTCGGCAATTGGTAGGTTTGGGGTCGAGGAGCAAAAGCACCTTGCGTCTAGATAGTACCCAGAAAAGGGGATAAAATGTATATTTTTTTCGTAAAGAGTGATTTGCCGGCTCAGCGATTGCTCGCGAAGCTCCTTAGCAGCGAGGGCTTTACAGTTGTTGGTGCATCCATGAGACGATCTACCGTGTCCCCGGCTGCGTCACCGCCAGAAGAAAGTTTAGGGGAATACGTTCGCGCCAGAAAACTACGTCTCCGGAAAGTAAGACGGGACATTCTGCGCGACTACTTTTTCAATGACACCGACGTTGGGCCGGAGGATGTCATAGACGTGCATGCGCATATTTTGCGCCAAAAGCTGGTTGAAGCCGCCCTCCGAAGAACAGAGTTTTAAATGACTTTCTCTGGATCGGGCAAATGATGCTGAATTGCAAAGTTTTCCTTGAGAAACGGCATTGATGCTGTAACCGCCCCCCGACGACATCGATGTGCCAAGGTGGGATCGCAACAATCCAATTTGGGAGGCGGTTATGCCGGAGATTATCACGGTCGGACTGGATCTGGCGAAGAATGTGTTCCAAGTCCATGGAGCAGACGGCACCGGGCGTGCAGTGCTTCGCAAGAAGCTGCGACGGGCACAAGTATTGGCGTTCTTCGCTGATCTGCCCTCTTGCTGGTGGCGGTGGAAGTTTGCGATAGCGCGCATTTCTGGGGGCGCGAACTGGCCAAGCTCGGCCATGAGGTTCGTCTGTTTCCACCTGCTTACGTTAAGCCCTTTGTGAAGCGACAAAAGAGCGATGCGGTCGACGCGGAGGCCATTTGCGAAGCGGCGGTGCGTCCGAGCATGCGCTTCGTGCCCGTGAAAAGCGAGGAGACACAAGGCGCGGCCAGCGTTTTCCGCGTCTGTGAACTCCTGATCCGGCAGCGAGCGCACCCAGTCGATCAACGCGCTTCGGGGCCATCTGGGCGAATACGGCCATGTCGTGCCACAGGGGGCGAGGAATGTCCGGCGCCTTGTCGCACTTATCGAAAGTGACGAGGCAAGTCTTCCGGCCACGGCTCGGGCATCGCTCGCGGTGCTGGTCTCGACACTCGTGCAACTCAATGAACAGCTTGACAAGCTCGACGCCGAGATCGTTCGGCGCGCCAGGGAGAACGTGGTCGCCCGCCGCCTCATGGCGATTCCCGGCATCGGCCCCTTGATTGCAACGGAGATCGCCACATTGGCGCCATCGCCGGGACTGTTCCGCAAAGACCGTGATTTTGCGGCTTGGCTCGGGCTCACTCCCCGGCAGCACTCGACCGGTGGGAAGCAGAGACTTGGAGCCACGACGAAAATGGGCGAGCGATCGCTCAGACGTCTGCTTATCATCGGAGCCAACAGTGTGATCATCAAGCGGCACACCCACCCACAAGCGCGACCCGGCACATGGCTCGCCGGGATGCTCGAACGCAAGCCACCGATGCTTGTGCGTGTCGCTCTGGCGAACAAGTTGGCTCGGATCGTCTGGGCATTGATGAAGAACGGAGAGACCTACCGGGCTCCAGCCATGGCGGCGTAAGGCCAGCCAACGGCTGCGAGACGTCGAAGCGGAGGAGGGCTGAGAGCAGTGTGGCGCAACGGTCGTGAGACGGGGTTGGCAAAACCAGTGTGCAACAAGGTGCCTTGGAGCACGCGGCGTTGATTTGGAGCCGTTCCGCGAACATCAGACGGGCCCGCGGCATGATCGGCCGCATCGTGAGGCCGGATACATGTCAGCACCCGACGCCGCGCGAAATTGCTCTACAAACCCTCTTGCGCAACGGGCGGTTAAACATGTTGCAGAACTCTTTCCGCGCGTGGGATTCACGTCTAGAATCCGGTAGGTTAGGAGCCTTGGCATGACGAAGCCCGACCTGCCCGCTGCAGCACGACGAACTGGAAGTCCAACAACGATGCCCTGAAGCGGCGGGTATCGCCTCTGATCTGGCTCGACAGGAACATGGTCTGGCTGGCCCTAGGCCGATAAACCCGGCCGTCCACCCGTCTTCTCAGACGCGGCCATCCAGTTCTCCCTTTTGGTAAGTGTCCTCTTTGGCCTGCTGCTGCCCCAAACGACTGGAATGGTCTCCAGCATCCTCCAGCTGGCGGAACTGGACTGGCCGGTGCCAGATTTCTCCACGTTGAGCCGACGGCAGAAAACAATCACCGTTCATCTGTCGAGCCGACGTGCTCCGGGCCCGTTGAACCTGCTAGTGGACAGCACCGGCATCAAATTCCTCGGCGATGGGGAGTGGCTGGCCAGGAAGCATGGCACGCACCGCCGCCAGTATCGCAAGTTCCACTTGGCAATGGACACAGTGACAGGCGACGGCGCCTTCGACACCCGCCGGTGCCATGCCGCGATCCTCGCGCGCGGTGCCGCAGCGATCATTCCCACGCGGAAGAATGGCCACCTCTGGAAGGTGGACAGTCCCGTTGCCCTGGCCCGCAACGAGATCCTGCGGGCAACCCGGCGCGGAGGCCTGGCAATCTGGAAACGATGGTCGGGCTACCGTGTCCGAAACCGGGTCGAGGCGAAGATGAGGTGCCTCAAAGACTTCGGCGAACGGATCGCCTCCAGGGCTCCTGACCGCCAGACCGCCAAAATCCACATCCGCGGCGCCCTGATGAATCGCTTCAACTCCCTCGGAACCGCCGAGACCGAACGCGTCGCCTGATCTCGCCTGGAGAAAGGGACCTCAAGTCCCATCGATGGGGGCTGCAACAAAGCCCAGGTCCTCCACCGTTTGCAAATTTTCAGCAAATTTACGAACTCTTAAAAATTGTTCTGCATGATTATCAAGCACGCATACCGTGTGGGCGGGAAGAGCGGCCCGTGGCGTTTGATGAGTAAAGCGCGTTATCCTTCGGGCCGCTCACAATATGGAATTAAGTGCCCTTGCCTTCGGTGTGCCGTCTGGTCAAAAAAGGTTGCACTTGTTATGAGATCCAGTCAAGCCAACGGCAGCTCCCTGCGAACCGAGGTTGAAGGCTTTACCTTGGAGAGCATCTCTTTGAGTTTTTCTCCTGTCACCTCACGCAATTTGGCAGTTGGATCTACTGTCGACCGGTTCCTCAGGCAAAAGCAAGTCATCGAAATCTGAGAGCCCGAATTCCCGGCTGTGGCGCCAGGCCTTAGTCCCTGTTGGCATTCAATTGCCTGCAATTTGGTCAAACAATTCTACCCCTGCCGGCTTCCAAGGCAGGCGAAACTTACGTTGCGGAAACAGCGCCCCAGTGTGAAATTATAAGGTGGTAAAAATGAAATACGGCTGGCTCATTAAATTTGAAAGTGGAGGCTACCTGTCCGACAGCAAGAAGGAGGTTACTTACTTCGGCGGCAAGGCATTGTTTTTTGAGTGTTACGCCGACGCCAAAGACTACTTTATGAGGAATGCAACCGCCCTGGAGGAAACTGGTTTGAGGCCCTTGGTTGCACAGTATAGTCCCTCTGCAGGGCAGCGGATAGATGGGCGCTGTGACTTATGAAAATTCTGCTCGTTGAAGATAATACCAACTCTGTTGAAACTCTAACCCGCTTACTAGAACGTGAGAATATGAGTGTGTTTTCGACCGGAAACGGTGAAGATGCTCTCTGTATAGCTCAGTACCCTGACATCGATTTGATATTGCTTGATTTAGGCTTGCCTGACATACACGGGCACGAAGTTATTCGGCGATTGAGGGCCACAGGTAGCAAAACTCCTGTTCTGGTGCTTTCTGGTGAAGACAACCTAGACAGCCGTGTCTATTGCCTCAGGCAAGGGGCTGACGATTTTCTGGCAAAACCCTTCCAGTTTTCCGAATTGCTTGCGCGTATTTTTGCAGTAACCCGGCGGTCAAGGGGATATTTCGAGTCCGAGATCAAGGTGGGAAGGTTAAAGCTTCAGCTTGGGAAGAATTCTGTCGAAGCGGATGGGCGAACTCTGGCTCTGAGCAACAATGAATACAAAGTTTTGGAAACACTGCTCCTGCGAGCAGGAAGGCTTGTAACCAAGGATTCTCTTCTCAGTGTTATGTACAGCACTCCTGAGGTCCCCGATGCAAAGATACTGGACGTCTACGTCTATCGGTTAAGGAAAAAAATTGACAAAGCAACTGAAGGAAAGAGTTGCATCACCACCATAAGGGGGGAAGGATTTATGATCGCGACATGAGCCAATGGGATTGCTCTGTCCCCTGAAACGGCATTTTTGCAGTAATTTTCCACGTGCGGGATTCACGTTGTGAATACAGTGGCGTTGATGCTGTAACCGCCCCCCGACGGCTGAGCTACTCCCCAATGTTTGGACAGGATCTGGCGTAGTTTAAGCTACTTTCTGCTCCTGCTGATTGGTTTGGGGTTCATTTTTTCTCAGCCAATAGACCATGGCGGGAGGCTTGCCGCCAAGGGCGGAATGTGGGCGTTTTCGGTTATAGAACTCGATCCATCTGCCGACACCCGTCTTGGCTTCCGATCCGGTCTCCCAAGCATGCAAGTAGACGCACTCGTATTTCAGGCTCCGCCACAGACGTTCCACGAAGATGTTGTCGAGGAAGGTGAGAACCATGCCTATCAGCTCTACCTGGCCGTCGAGGACGTGGATCACACCAGGACCAAGGCGAACAGCCCGCAGACCAACGGCATCTGCGAGCGCTTCCATCGGACCATCAAGGATGAGTTCCACGACATCGCCTTCCGAAAGAAGCTCTACCGGTCGGTGGAGGAATTGCAGGTGGATCTGGACGCCTGGCTGGCCAAATACAACGAGCAGCGGCCGCATTCGGGACGATACTGCTATGGCAAAACGCCTATGCAGACCTTCCGTGAAACGATACATATTGCCAGGGACAAGACGATCAGAGCTTCCGGGACATCGGACAGCCAGCAACCCATTCTCAGCACAGAAAGCTGAGGTGTCCGTCAGATCAAGTCGCGTGTTCTACACTTTACGGCAACGAAGCGCATTGTCGGACGGAACGACGCTTCGACGATGGCTTCAGCATCGTTGGCGTCGTTTTTCTGTCGTTTGACGAAGGGCTTCACGTAAATTGGTGGGATCAATCGGACTTCGTGGCCGAGTGCTCCCATTATCCGCCCCCAGTGATGTGCAGAGGCGCAGGCCTCCATAGCGACCCGACAGCGAGGATGGCGCTCCATGAACAATTGGAACTGAGCGCGCGAAAGTTTCTTGCGAAACACAACCGAGCCGTCCGCAGCTGCGCCGTGCAACTGGAACACCGACTTAGCCAAATCCACCCCGATCACCGGTACATTCTCCATGGATACCACTCCTACCTATTGGACCAACCTCAACAGCCTGCCACGAAGCAGGCCGTTGGGGGTGGGGCATCCACACCATCAGTGTCCAAATTTCAGGGGTTAGCTCAGTCTTTGTGCTGCCGATATCTCGTTCGATTTAGTCAGCCAGGTCATCCGGAAACTCTGTGGCAAATGCCACTCGCCGCACACCTTCCACCAAGATTGAAACAACCTTCCTTGCGCTTATCAAATTATTGCAACTTGCCCCTTCAGCGCACTGGAGGGTCTCTGACAATTCACGCACCTGCCCTACGGTCAAATAGTATCTTTTGGGCGCCAGCGTTTCTCCCCTATTCTATTTGACCCGCTCAACGGCACAGGTGGACGTGAGCGGCCTATTAGGCTGCAAGCACTTTGGCTAAACCTGAAAGTTGGACGCGTTGCTCTTCGGGAATGCTGTAAAATGTTCTGACGAGATCCACCGCTTCCTTTGCTTGCAGAATTTCTGCAGAGAGGTGCTGCTCCCAGGACGCGCCCTTAGTCTCACCCAAGCCCTCAAAGAAATGTGTTACATCCATTTCAAGGGCTTCCGCGATCTCCCAAAGGCGAGAAGCGCTGACTCTGTTCGCACCCGTCTCGTACTTTTGGATCTGCTGAAACTTGACACCAACTTCAGATGCCAGGTCCTGTTGGGTTTTCCCGACTAACCAGCGGCGATGACGAATTCTTTTGCCAACATGAACATCGACTGGATGCGGCATGAAACGCTCCCTCTTTTTGTAACTTTCGGCGCTCCTACACTATTTAGGGTTGCGCTGCAAATGATGGTTTCGCCGGTGCGCAAGATCCTGTTTGGCGAGGCGGACAAGCCACTTATGTTCGAGTTATGACCTGAGCCCCAGACCTCGCAATTCCAGATAAACCCTTCCCGATATCCCCGCCATCTTCGCGGAAACGGCGCTTTCCGGCTGCCTGAATGACATGATGTGTTTGCGGCGGCCGCTCTCCCAGGGCGAACGAGGTCCGATAAGATCGGCCTCAGTAAAACCAGCC
>NZ_JBHUPT010000115.1:0-8144 GCF_049056525.1 Leisingera coralii
CTCAGGAAGAGGCGCGGGGGGATCAGCCGAAATAGGGGCGGGGCGAGTAGTAGGCCAGCTGCGGTCCTGCGGCCAGGCGCTCGCGCTGTTCCAGCGCCCACTGGCAGGCGGTGCAGCCCAGCACCCCGGCCACCGGGTAGATCACGGCCAGGGCCGGCAGCGGCAGGCCGAGGAGAAAGCCTGCGGCCACGGCGGCCAGGCCTGCGGTAACGCCGGTGAGGGTGCTGATCAGGGTCATGGGCGTGTCTCCTGTGGTCTGTGTGTCTCTGGGGGCAGCTGACTGTCTGCCTGCTGAGATCTTTATAACAGGACGGGTGCGGCGGCGCTGCTGCACTAAAGGATAGAAGCGGGGTGCTGAGGGCTATCCGCCGCCTGCCATGGGTCAGGGCAGCTGTGCCCGGGGCGGGCGGCGGCGGCAGAAAGCGGCCGGAACAGGCCCGGAACAGGCCCGAAACAGGCAGGACGCCGCGGGGCGGCAAAAGCACAGGCCCGCTTCAGCCGCAGCGGCTGAAACGGGCCCGGACAGGCTGCGGTTCTCCCCCCGGAACCGCGGCTTTCCTGAACTATCTGGCGCCCCGGGGCTGCTTGCCCCCTGCCTGGCGGCGGCCTCAGCTGTCGCCTTCCTTCATCGCCTGCGACATGCTGGCGAGCACCGGGCTGATCAGGTAGTTGGCCAGGGTCTGGCGGCCGGTTTCGATCATCGCCTGGGCCGGCATGCCGGGCAGCGCCTTGACGTTGGGCAGGGCGGCCAGCTCCGCCTCCCTGATGCGGATATGCACCGGGTAATAGGACTGGCCGGTGGCCCGGTCGGTGCTGCTGCCGGCCGCCACCATCACCACCTCGCCCTGCACCGGCGGGGTGGAGCGGAAGCTGTAGGCGGTCAGTTGCACCCGCGCCTGGCTGCCCATCGAGACCTCGTCGATATCCTCCACCGCCACCCGGGTTTCCACCAGCAGGCCGGCATCCTCGGGCATCAGCTCCAGGATGGTCTGGCCGGGATCCACCACCTGGCCCAGGGTGTTGATGCTGAGCCCGACCACCCGGCCGTCGCGCGGCGCCAGGATGGTCTGCCGCTCGGCGATATCCAGGGTGGCATCCAGCCGCTGGCGCAGATCCAGGATCTGCTCCTGCACCTGCTGGCTTTGGGCGGCGATCCGCGCCACCCGGTCGCGGCCGGTCTGCAGCAGCCGCTCTTCCATCTCGCCGATCTGTTCCAGCACATTGCCGCGGTCGCTTTCCATCGCCCCCAGGGTGCCGAGCAGATCGCTCTGCTGCATCTGCCGCTGGCTGATGCGGGTTTTCGGCACCAGGCCTTTTTCGAACAGCCCGGTCAGATCCGCCAGCTCCCCCTGCACCAGCGCCAGCTGCTCCTCGGTGGCCCGGATGCGGGCATCGCGGCCCTTGAGCTGGTCATTCAGCTGGCTGATGCGGCCGCGCAGGATCTCCATCTGGCCCAGATACAGCGCCCGGTTGGAGCTGAGCAGGTCCTGCTGCACCGCCACCAGCTGGCTGAGTTCCGGCGCCTGGGCGATGAGCCGGGCAAGCTCTGGCCCCGGCTGCAGCCGGTCCGCCTCCTGCAGCTCCGCCTCCAGCCGCGTCTGCTGCGCCAGGGCGCTGGCCAGCTGGCCGTTCAGGATCGCGATCTGCGCCTGCACCCGGCGGCCGTCGAGCCGGGCGATCACCTGGCCCTCGCGGACCCGGCCGCCCTCGGCCACATTGAGCTCGCGCAGGATGCCGCCTTCGTAATGCTGCACCGCCAGCCGGTCGCCGGCCACGTTGAATTCTCCGGCCGCCACCACCGCGCTGGTCAGCTCCGCCTTGGTGGCCCAGAACACCAGCCCGCCGAACAGGCCGAAGCCGCAGACCGCAATCCACAGCACCAGCTGGCGCACCCGGGTGGGCGGCCGCTTGGGCAGCGGGATGTCCTGGCCGCTGCCGGCCGGCATCAGGTCGCGGAAACCGCTCTGCACCCCCTCCGGAGCGCGGCTGCGGACCGGGGTGCGGGTCTCTTTCTCTACCAGGCTCATGCGCTTGCTCCTTCAGCCGGAGGGGTCTGTCCGCCCTGGTCCGTGCCGTTCCTGCGGTGGCGGAACGGGGCGATCTTGGGGTCGTCGGGATGCGCCGGGGCCGCGGCCATCGGCTGCGCCGCCGCCTCGATCACCTGGCGCGCCTCGCCGAAGCGGGCGATGCGGCCCTCCTGCAGCAGCGCCGCATGGCTGACCCGGCGCAGCAGGCTGAGCCGGTGGGTCACCGCCACCACCGCGGCGCCGCGGGCGCAGGCCTCCTCGATGGCGCGGGCCAGCGCCTCTTCGCCCTCGGGGTCGAGATTGGCGTTGGGCTCGTCCAGCACGATCAGCTTGCGGCCGCCGAAGAAGGCGCGCGCCAGGCCGATGCGCTGGCGCTGGCCGGCCGACAGGAACTCACCGCGCGGGCCGACCGGAGCGTTGTAGCCGCCGGGCAGGGCGAGGATCATCTCATGCACCTGCGCCAGCTTGGCTGCCGCCACCACATCCGACGGCCTGGCCTCCGGGTCCATCAGCGCGATGTTTTCCGCCACCGTGCCCTGGAACAGCTCGACCCGCTGCGGCAGGAAGCCGATATGCTGGCCGATCTGCGCCGGGTCCCAGTCGGTGAGCGCGGCATCGTCGATGCGGATATGGCCGCGCGCCAGCGGCTGCAGCCCGGCCAGCGCATGGGCCAGGGTGGTCTTGCCGGCGCCGGAGGGGCCGATCAGCCCCAGCGACTGGCCCGGCTTCAGCTCCAGAGTGATGTCCAGCAGCAGCGGCTCTGGCCGCCCCGGCAGCACCACGCAGGCGTTTTCCACCGACAGCCGGCCGTCCGGCTCGGGCAGGGTCAGCCGCTCCGGTGCGGCGCCGAGATGGGCCAGGAAGGTGTTCAGCCTGCCCTGCGCGGCGCGCGCCTTGAGGAAGCCGCGCCAGCCGGCGATCGACTGCTCCACCGGCGCCGCGGCGCGGCCCAGCAGGATCGAGGCGGCAATCATCAGCCCCGGCGTCAGCTGGTTGTTGATCACCAGCACCACGCCGACGCCCAGCACCGCGATCTGCAGCCCCATGCGCACGGCCTTGGCCAGCGAGGTGATCAGCGCCACCCGGTCGGTGGCCAATGTGTTGAACACCAGGGCGGAGAACGCCTTGAGCTGCCAGCGCGCGATCAGCGGCCCGGTCTTGCCCATGGCATGGATCAGGCCGGCATTGGCCATCATCTCGGAGACGGCGGCATTGGTTTCGGTGGCCTGCTTGCCGGCCTCGTCCATCGGCTTGCGGGCCAGCATCTCGTTGAGCAGCGCCAGTCCGAACAGCAGCGTGATGCCGGCCAGCGCCACCAGGCCCAGGATCGGGCTGAACAGGAAGATCAGCGCCAGGAAGATCAGCGACCAGGGCGCGTCCAAGAGCGCCAGGAACACCGGGCTGGTGACAAAGCCGCGCAGCTCCTGGATGTCGCGGATGGGCTCGGCGCGGGCCAGGGCGGGCGGCAGCTGGCCGCTGATCATGCCTTCCAGCACCACCGGGCTGAGCCGCGCCTCGAGACGGGATCCGAGCCGCGCCACCAGGCGCTGGCGGATCATATCGAAAATAAAAAAGAACACCAGCGCGAGAACCGCGCCGGTGGTCAGTGCAATCAAGGTTGGAATGCTTCCCGAAGCCATGACCCGGGAAAACAGTTGCAGCATGTAAAGCGGCGCTGTCAGGATCAGAAGGTTCACAAAGATGCTGGCTGTGAAGATCGCCGCCAGCACTCCGCGTTGGCCGTCAAATACCCGTTTTGTCTTCATTGTCGTAGCCCCCCGGCTGCACGAAGTGAAGTTATGAATTCTGGAGAACAGCGCCCTGGTCCAAGGATGCAATCCTTGGCCGGGGACCAAATCGCTGTCCTGAACCAGGGCTGGACGGGCCCGGGGGAATCCCCGGGCCCGCCGTTCCTAAGGCTCAGACACCGTGATAGTGGTGGCCCCAGATGTTGTCGTAGGCGTCGTCGAAGTAATCCGCCGTTACCACACGGATCGCTTCGTAGCTGCCCGCATCGCCGGTGGAGACCGCATTGATGCCGACACCGCCCCAAGGATTGGTGTCCTGACCCAGCGAAGAGAAGTAGCTCTCGTTGTTGGTCAGGCCGAGGATCTTCACCGAGGCGCCGCCCACCGAGATGGTGGTGTCGGTGTCATCGTCCACGACCGTGGCGGCGCCGCCGTCCAGCTTCTCGAAAGCCTCCTGCGCCGAGATGTCGCCGGTAACACGGAACAGCAGCACATCATGCTCTTCGTCGATATCGAAGTCATGGATGACATCATAGCCGTCGCTGGAGGAGAAGCTGTAGCCGTCCCAGTGCAGGTCAATGATGAAGACATCCTTGCCGTTGCCGCCGAACAGCCAGTCGTCGCCTTCGCCGCCTTTCAGCCAGTCGTTGCCGTTGTTGCCGAACAGCTTGTCGTTGTAGCCGCCGCCATCGAGGAAGTCCTTGCCGCCGCCGCCGTAGAGCGTGTCTTTGCCGGAACCGCCATAGAGGCAGTCCTTGCCGCCGTTGCCAAAGAGCTTGTCGTGGTCGTAACCGCCCTTGAGGACATCACCGCCGCGGCCGCCGTAGAGCGTGTCGTTACCCTTTTCGCCTTCCAGCAGATCCTGGCCGGCGCCGCCGCCGAGCTTGTCGTCGCCGTCGCCGCCTTTCAACCAGTCGTCGCCGGCGTTGCCAAAGACGGAGTCATTGCCGTTTTCGCCATTGAGCGAGTCATTGCCGGAACCGCCGACGATCTTGTCGTGGTCGTCACCGCCAAAGGCCTTGTCAGCACCGGCGCCGCCGAAGATTTTGTCATTGCCGGAACCGCCTTTCAGCAGGTCGTGGCCGTCGTTGCCATACAGGCAGTCGTCATCGGCATCGCCGGACAGTTTGTCGTTGCCGACGCCGCCCTTGAGGATGTCGTCGCCGTCGCCGCCGCTGCCGACATCGTCGCCGTCGCCGCCGATGATGACGTCATTGCCGCCTTCGCCGAACATGGTGTCATTGCCGTCGCCGCCGCGGATGCGGTCGTTGCCCTCCGGGCCATAATCAACCGGATCATAGCAGTCCGGGCAGTCGACCTCTTTCATGCCATGGCCGTGGTGCGGGTTGTGCTCCTCAGCGGTCTTGTACGGCTCATCGTCGGGGCAGCAGCTCCAGTCGATTTCGGGCGCATAATAATGACTGCTGCCCAGGTTGTTGGCGTGGTCGCCGAAGATCAGGTCGCCCTGGGCGCCGCCTTCCAGCACGTCGTTGTTGGAGCCGCCGCGCATGGTGTCGCGGCCGGCGCCGCCATTGACGTCGTCGTCGCCGGCGCCGCCATCCATCAGGTCGCGGCCGCGGCCGCCCTGCATCAGGTCGTTGTCTTCCTCACCGAACATGGTGTCGTTGCCACCCTGGCCGTCCATGGTGTCGTTACCGGTGCCGCCCAGCATGCAGTCGTCGCCATCGACCTGCTCGGTCTTGTTGCCGGTGCCGCTGTCGGCGCCGAAGTCAAGATCACCGCCCTGGCCCTGACGCTCGTCGCCGAACATCTCGTCATCGCCGGAGCCGCCGATCACCAGGTCGTCGCCAAGGCCGCCGGCCATGCGGTCGTCGCCCTGCTGGCCGTTCATCCGGTCATTGCCGTCGCGGCCGTACATGGTGTCGTTGTTGTTGGAGTGGTCGTAGTCGTATTCGCCGTAGAGGTCGAACTGGCCGTCGTCGCCCCACATCCAGTCGTCGCCGCCTTCGCCATCCATGCAGTCGTTGCCGTCATTGCCGTAGAGGTAGTCGCCGGCATCGCCGTCGCCTTCCGGCCGGCCCTTGCCGTAGCCGTCATAGCCATACTTGTCTTCAGTGCCGCCGCGCATGCTGTAGTCGCCATCGGCGTCGTCGCCGAAGATGTGGTCATCGCCGGAGCCGCCGAAGACGGTATCAGCATCCAGCCCGCCCAGCAGGGTGTCGTTGCCGGTTTCGCCGTCGATGTAGTCGCAGCCCTCCTCGCCATCGATCCAGTCATCGCCGTCATTGACATAGACCCTCTTTTCGACCGCCACCTGATACTCTTCCCAGGTGTCATAGTCGATGTAGGTCTCGTAATGCGAGAACACATATTCATAATGGCCCTTGCCGTCGCCGTCGCCGCCGAACAGCTTGTCGTTGCCGGTGCCGCCCTTGATGGCGTCATCGCCGTCCTGGCCTTCGATGTAATCCTGGCCTTCTTCGCCATCGAGCCGGTTATTGCGCTCGTTGCCGTAGATGGCGTCATCGCCGGCCCCGCCGCTGGCGTTGTCGCCGGCGTCGTGGTCGTTCAGATTGATGATATTGCCGTCGGTGCCGCCCTGTTCGGTGGTGCCGTCATTGTAGTTGGGATCGTTTTTGTCGTCGGAAAATACGATCTCGCATGTCGGATCGCAGACTTCCCAGTCTGGATTCTGGTCTTTAATACCCATGGTAAACTTCCTCCTCGTTAATGTCCGGGGCTGGGCTGCGGGCTGATGCCCGGGGCCGTGCCCCCCGCCGCTGCCGCGGTTCCGGGGATGTGCCCGGGGGCCGCTGGTGCATAAAGGCGTAGTCATGCCTTCTGGAAGTATTGCAGCGCATCCAGGCTGCAGCGGATGCCCCCAAATGGGGACAAAATTCAGATCAGAAGGCGGGCAGCTGCCAGTTGGTGCGGCTTTCCGCAGCCGCGGCAGCGGCCCGGGCCGCCTCCTGCAGGGGCGCATGCCAATAGACCCCTGCCGCCAGCGCGGCCGCAGCCAGCAGGAGCGCTGCCGCTGCCATCCCGCGGCGGCTGCGGCGCGGCTTGGGCAGGGTCTGCCCCAGCGCCTCTGCCACCGCGGCCTTCAGCACCGGTTCGAACTCGATCCGGAGTGCCCCCTCCATCCGGTTCACCGCCGCCTCCAGCTGGTCGATGCGGGCGCTGAGCGCAGCGCGGTCGGCCGCCGCCTTCTGCGCGTGGCGCTCGCCCAGCCCTTCGTTGAGGGTGGTGAACATCTCCGCGATGCGCTTGTGCAGCGCCACCAGGTCGGCCTGCGCCGCCAGCGGTGCGCCGTCGGCGCCGCCCTGGCGCAGGGCCGTTGCGATCTGCGCCAGCACCGCGGCGCTCAGCCGCGGCGGCTGGGACGGTTTGTCCTGAGTGCCCGGCTGCGGACCCGGAGCCGGCTGCGGTGCGGCCTGCTCCGGGGGCGGCGGCGTCTGGGCCGGTTTCCGGGACGCTGCTGCCCGGGCGGTTTGCGATTTGGCAGGCCGGTCCTGGGCGGCGGGGCTGCCGGCCGGGGCGGGCGGGCCCTGGACGGGCGCGTCGAGTGTCAGCTTGTTCATGACGCTCTCCCCAGCGAGGCCTGCCAGGTCAGCCGCTGTGCCATTTCAGCGCGGCCGGGCGCCTGCATCTTGGCCAGCACCCGCTTGGCATAGGTGTTGAAGGTCTGCTCCTTGAGGCCGGCGATATGCGCCGCCTCACGGTTGGACAGCCCGAGCTGGATCAGCGCCGCCACCCGCGCCTCGGCGGGCGAGAGCCCCATCTTCTGGGCGAGCATCTCGATGCGGCGGCGGTCGGGCTGGCGCGGCAGGATCGCCACCACCAGCGGCTGATCGGCGCCGGCGCAGCGGTAGCGGGTCAGCGATACCGGCAGCCGCATGCCGCTCTTGCGGTCCTCCAGGAACAGGATCAGCTCGCAGGGGCGCTGGCCGGAGCTGCCGCGGCGCGAGCGGGCGCATTCCGCCACCGCCGCGTAAAAGCCCGCGGTCTCACCCGGGCGGGCGCAGCGCAGGCGGCCGCTGCTGTCGCTGAGCAGGTCGCCGCCGTCGAGCATGTCGCGGCCCGATTCATTGCAATGCAGCAGGCGGCCCTCGCCGTCGAGCACCAGCACCGCGGAGTCGGTTTTCTTGGAGATGGTCCACAGCAGCGCGCTGGTCACCGCCGCCTGGGTCTCGCCCGCCAGCTCGCGCAGGGAATCCTCGCGCAGCACCGGCCAGATCGCCTGCAGGATGTCGCCGCAATGGGCATCATGCGGGCCGCCTTCGAGGCGGAGCGCGATCAGATCCTCGCTGCCGTCCTCGAAACCGCAGGAAAACAGCGCCCAGCCGCGGCCTGCGGCCAGCGCCGCCGCCAGGTCCGCGGGCAGCCGCGCCGCCAGCATCTGCGCTGC
>NZ_JBHUPT010000116.1:0-7391 GCF_049056525.1 Leisingera coralii
CACGCCCTCGATAAAGCCTGCCATGATTATCTCCCGCTGCCCGTCTGGAGATTACCATGCCAGGGAGTTTCCACACCGCCTCGGCTCAGACCAGACCTTCTCCGCAACCGCAACGCGGTGTGGTATACTGGTCCGCCAACGTCGGGTTGGCGCTGAGGCGGATCGAGGCGGATGGGAGAAACATCATGAACATCGCCTACTTGCCTGACATTCGCGCCTGCCGACCGGCCTGGAACAAGGGCCGCGTCGTCGGCCAGAAGCGTCCCCTCATGTCCAAACATGTCTGGGCCATCCGGGTGCGCCTGGAAATCGCAAAGAACCATCGCGACCTAGCACTTTTCAACCTCGCCATAGACAGCAAGCTGCGCGGCTGCGACCTCGCAACTCTGAAAGTTGCCGACATACTTGCCGCCGGTCAGGTCAAGGAGCGGGCGTCAATCATTCAGAGCAAGACCCGGCGGCCAGTTCGATTCGAGATCACCGAAGGTACGCGCAAGTCGAACCTGCGCTGGATGGAGGAGCCGCTGATGATCGGCTCCGAATACCTCTGGCCGGGCCGATTCCACGAACGGCTGTACATCTCGACACGCCAATACGCTCGTCTCATGCGCAAATGGGTGAAATCCATAGGGCTGGACCCAACATCGTACGGCACGCATTCGATGCGCCGGACCAAAGTCGCGCACATTTACCGCAAGACAGGCAACCTGCGAGCGGTTCAGCTCTTGCTGGGCCACACCAAGATGGACAGCACCGTACGCTATCTCGGCGTTGAACTGGAGGACGCGTTGGCCATAGCTGAGGCGGTCGAGATCTGACCTAATCGGGCCGTTCTGCATGGACGGCCCAATCCGGACCTCGCCCTACCTTCGCGATGCTGCGGTCGCAGTCCGCTTACCGGCCATTCGTCGCGCGTGCGAAATCTGGAGATGATCGAACTCACTGTCTGCGGGACAAACCTGCCTTTCGCCGCGAGCGCGCGACCATTGCTGCATTTGCGAGGGCATCAGAAGGTCGGACGGTTTCAAGACATTCGTAGCAGGCGCCCGGTAGATTGCTTGATACCTTCAAACCCGACCAGTTGATCACCCTCCAGCTGAGTCGTGGACAGTCGGCCCGCTCGGACGGTACTTTGCTGTTGAACGCCACAGGTGCCGCAGGCCAGGATGCTGAGGTGGAAATGCCTGAAAGGTTGAATATCCGGCTTCTTGGAGGATTTGAGATCGTCCTCGATGGCCGTCGCGTCGACGGCTTCCAGAGCCTGCGGCTCCAGAGGTTTCTGGCGTTGCTGACACTGCAGGATGGCGCGCAGCACCGTTCACGGCTGGCGTTCGAGCTATGGCCCGACTCGAGTGAGTCCCAGGCTCGAACCAATCTCCGGAAGTTGCTGCACGAGTTCCGGCAGGCACTGCCTGATAGCGACTCGTTCGTTGACACGGGCAGCGAACAGCTACGCTGGCGCGATACGGCATCGGCGAGCGTCGATGTGATGCATTTCCGCGCAGCTATATCCAGTTCCGACTTCCAGGAGGCGGCAGCGATCTATGGCGGCGATCTCCTGCCGGCTTGCTACGATGACTGGGTGCTGGAGGCGCGGTCGTCTTTGCGGAGGGACGCACAGACCGCATTCACCCGGGCCGCGGTGGCTGCCGCCGAACATGACGAACATGAGGCCGTACTGGAGCACGCTCGCCGGTTGGAAGAACTTGAGCCAACAAACGAAGCCGCTATCTGCCATCAGATCAAAGCGTACCGCGCCCTTGGGGATCGAAATGCAGCCATGCGAGCCTATCACAGGTATGCAGAGGTGGTGGAGCGGGATCTGGGCGTGACCCCAGACGAGGCAGTTCGCAATCTCTATCGAGAAGTCCGCGACGGGTTCGTTCTTTCTGAAGACAAGGAAGCCGTGGACACCGCCCCGCCGGAACAGGCGCCGACATTTGTCGCGCCCTTTGTCGGTCGCGATGGCGATATCGCCGCCCTTCAATCGGCATGGTCCGCGGCGCAGAGTAAGACCGCCCATCTCGTGCTTCTGACTGGGGAACCTGGCATCGGCAAGTCGCGTCTGGCGCAAGAAATGGGCCGGCACGTCGCGGCTCGTGGTCATACGGTGGTCACCGCACGCGCCTACGAGGCAGCCGGCAGGCTGCCGTGGGGGCCGGTGGTGGACCTCCTTCGTTCGGACACGATCCGGGAGCGGATTGACGCGCTTGAGCAGGTTTGGCGAACCGAACTGTCGCGTCTTCTTCCCGAACTCGCCGGTCGTCCCGGAACACCGGCCCGCGTCGGCCCGGGCGACCCGGTACAGCGTCACCGGCTGTTTGATGCTGTCTCGCGAGCACTCGTTTCCCCAGACCGTCCGTGCCTCATTGTGATCGACGATCTCCAATGGTGCGACACAGAAACGATCGACATGATCGGTTACCTGATCCGGGCGAACGCCTCCGCACCGCTGTTGATCATAGGGACTGTCAGGCCCCAAGAGGTGCCAGAAGACCACCCCCTGACCCGGCTGACGGACGCGCTTGAACGCGACGCCGTCGTGGCGACACTGCCGCTCGAAAGGCTCGACATCGCCGCAACCGCGGCCCTCGCGGCAAGGATGCGTGGCGTGGAAAGCGTCGATTCCGAATACGCAGCCCGTCTCTGGACAGCAACAACTGGCAATCCTCTGTTCCTCGTCGAGACGCTTCGTGCGGGTGCTTCCGAGGGGCAGACGTTCGAACTAACACCAACCGTGAGAGCCGTCATTCGCACAAGGCTGACCCGGCTATCGGAGGGCGCCCGCCGTGTCGCCGAGATGGCGGCGGTGATCGGTCGCGCCTTCACGCTCGATCTGATCGGCGCGGCTATCGGCACGGACGAGCGCACTCTGATCGATGCCATCGATGAACTTTGGCAGTGCCGGATCATCGCCGAGCAGGGCGTTCGCTATGACTTTAGCCATGACAAGCTGCGCGAGGTTGCGCTCGAGATGATCAGCCCGGCCCGGCGGCGGCTCCTACACAGGGCCGCGGCGGGTGCGCTCTTGGCAGTCCATGGTAGCGACCCCGCCGCGATCAGCCCCCAACTTGCCGCCCACTATACCCGTGCCGGAATGATCGAACAGGCGATCGGGGCCTATCAGAAGGCCGGAGCTGGCGCTGTCGCCGTCTCGGCCTTCGAGGAGGCGGTCGACCACTTCCGCCGCGCCCTGGCTCTGTTGCCCGAGCTTCCCCGCTCCTCGTCGCGCGACCGGCTGGAACTTGATATCCGCATCGCCCTCGGTTCGCCGCTAGTTGCGCTGGAGGGTTACGGAGCCGAACGGGCGCATCAACTCTATGAACGCGCCATGGCGCTCTGCCGCAAACTCGGCGACCCGGTCGATGCACCGATCCTGCGCGGGCTGGGACTGGCGCGCCTGCAAGGCTGCCGGTTCGCCGATTGCAACCAGATGGGCAGCGCTCTCGCGGAAAGTTCCGATCCGGTTGCCGTGACCGAGGGGCGCTATCTGCTGGGCGTCAGCGCGTTCTGGCAGGGTGACCTCGCCCGCTCCCGCACCTTTCTGGAAAGCGCCATCGCCAACTATGGCCCCTCGCACACCGGCGAGCATCTGACCCGCTTCGCGCAGGACCCAAAGGCTGTCTGTACGGTCCGCCTGGCCCTGGCAGAGCTTTGGCTGGGCGATCCCCGCCGCGCGGAAAAGACCGCCCGCGCTGCCCAGGCGCTGGCGGAGGACATCGGGCACCTGATGACGCTGGGCTATGTCATCACCTATGCCGCCATCGGCGCCGCGGAGGCCGAGGATCTCAACCGTCTCATCCAACTGCTGGCGGATGCAGAGGAACTCTGGAAACGGTTCTCGATGCGTTATCTCTCGGTCGTGCTCGAATCCCTGCAAGGTTGGGTCGACCTGTGCGATGGCGACCGGCGGGGAATCAAACGGATCTCCCAGTCGGTCAAACGCTCTCGGAACGAGGGTGAGAACCTGCACCTCACCTACATGCTGCTGCTGCTCGCCCGGGCGCATGAACGCTGGGGTGACGCGGCACTCGCGAAGGCGGCAGTTGCAGAGAGTCTGTCACTGACTGACAAACATGGGCAATTCTATCTGCATTCCGAATTGCGACGGATGGAGGGCAACCTGGCGCTTGCCAATGGCGAAACGGACACCGCGCGGGCCGCCCTGACGGGCGCTATCTCGATCGCAAAGGATCAGGGCGCGCTCTGGCCCGAACTCAAGGCGCGCACCTCTCTCGCCGCCGGTTTCCCGGACGAAGGCGCAACACCCGGTCTGCGCGCACTGATGACACGGATCCCCTCCGGCCAAGACCTCCCGGCGTTCCGCGCCGCGGCCAGCGTTACGGGGAGCGGCAAATAGGCAGGAACGCTTTCGGAACGGCGCGTCGCGGATCATCTCGGAAGCGATGCGGAGGATTCGCCAATGACAAACCTGACCTTGGACCTGTCCGAGAAGGTTCGCGGCCGGATCATCACGGCCTCAGACGCCGGCTACGACGATGCCCGCACCGTCTACAACGCAATGCATGACCGCCGGCCCGGCGTCATCGTCCAGTGCGCCGATGCCGCCGACGTGATGGCGGTAGTGTCCTTCGCGCGTGAAGGCGGCCTCGATCTTGCCGTCCGCGGCGGCGGGCACTCTGTCCCCGGCTTCGGCACCATCGACGGCGGGCTGGTGATCGACCTGTCAAAGATAAACAATGTCCAGGTCGATCCGCAGAAAAAGGTCGCCCGCGTCGGCGGCGGGGCGACGTTCGGCGATGTCGACCACGCGACTTATCCCTTCGGGCTGGCCGCTCCCGGCGGCGTGATCTCGACCACCGGCGTCGGCGGGCTGACGCTTGGCGGCGGCATCGGGTACCTCACCCGTCGTGCCGGGCTGTCGATCGACAACCTCCTGTCAGCCGATGTGGTTTTGGCGGACGGTCGGCAGGTCACCGCAAGCAACTGCCAAAACGAGGATCTTTTCTGGGCCTTGCGCGGCGGCGGCGGCAATTTCGGCGTTGTCACCAATTTCGAGTTCCAGTTGCACGATGTCGGTGACATCTCCGGCGGCCCCCTGTTTTACGAGTTTGAGGACGCCAAAGCCGTTATGCAGGGCTATCGAGACTACATCGCCGAGGCGCCAGAGGCACTCGGCTGCTTCTTCGGCTGGCAGATCGCGCCCGACCTGCCCTTCATCCCGCGCGACCGCGTCAGCGATCTCTTCTGCGTATTGGTCCCCTGCTGGACCGGAGCGGCGGAGGATACGGACCGGGAGATCAAGTCATTGCGTGACTTTGCCGAGGTCAAGGCCGAATTCTTCCAACGCATGCCCTTCCCCGCGATGAACGGCCTCTTTAACGACGCGGTCCCGCACGGCATGCAGAACTACTGGAAGGCAGACTTCATCACCGAGTTGACGGATGAGGCGATCGACGTCCATTGCGCGCACGGGGCAAACACTCCCCACGTCAGCTCGTCCATGCACCTCCACCCGATCAACGGGGCGGCACAGCGGGTTGGCGCGGACGAGACCGCCTTTGGCCACCGTGACAAGATGTTTTCCCCTGTAATCGCCGGCATCTGGGACGATCCGGCCGAGAACGAGGCCAATATCCGCTGGGTGCGCGACTACTATGACGCGATCCACCCGCACTCCAGCTCCGAAGGTGGTTACATCAACTTCATGTCCGACGATGACGGCCACCGCGCGGCGCAGAACTATGGCGCCAACCATGCCCGCCTGGCCGCCGCGAAGGCCGTCTACGACCCGGACAACGTCTTCCACGTCAATCAGAACATCCAACCTGCTACCACGGGAGGAGACCGATGACCGACAATTGGCTTTTCAAAAGCGAGACCTACGACAACTGCAACTGCGCCATCAACTGCGGCTGCCAGTTCAACCTTCCGACGACCCACGGGAAATGCGAATCGGCCTATGTCGGCGAGATCATCGAGGGGCATTTCAATTGCACGCCGTTGGGCGGGCTCCGCTGGTCGGCGATCTATCAGTGGCCGGGTGAGATTGCCGATGGGGACGGTCGAGCGCTGATCGTCATCGATGAACGCGCCGCACCTGCACAGCGGGCGGCGCTGGAGACAATCCTGCGCGGCGAAAGCTGCGCGCCGCTGAGCAACGTTTTCGCCGTCTTCGCCTCGACCTGCTCGGAATTTTGCGAGACGCAATTCCTGCCGATCCATCTGGAAAGGGACCTTGACGCCCGCACCGCACGAGCCGAGATCCCAGGCATGCTGAAGAGCACCGGGCGCCCGCACATCAACGAGTTCACCGGCGAGACTTTCGACATCGCGCTCGCCCGCAAGGCCGGCAGCATCGAATTCACCTATGCTGAGTTGGGTCTCGGTACGACAAAGGTGACAGGCGAAATCGAGATGGCCTTCGAAGATACCTGGGCGCTCTTTGTCGTGCATCATTTCGACCAAGATGGTCTGGTACGCGAGCGGCCGCGGCTGACAGCGTGGCTTGGGGTGTGAGACTTTAAGCCCAATGAAGGGTGTATGATGGTTAGGACAATTGCAAGGCTTCTCGAAACAGAGCTCCGACGCGAACGCGCTTTCGTTATCGGAACACGTGCGTTGACCGTGCTCATCACCGCGATCAAAACAGTCTCTAGTGTGCTCATGGAAATGTCGGCGATCTCCATGACCTTCGGCAGCGTGAACGGCATGGGTCCCAACGTCGGTTCTCGGGAGACGACCTGAAGTCTGTAAAGGGCTATTCCTACATTCAGCCGTTGCAAAAGTGCAATTACGGCGAATGCCCGGAGTAAACCCGATATCCGCCGATCAGAGCAATGAATATGCCACGGGCCGAACCAACGTCTTGTTTGGATGTATATGGACCCCGCCTGATTGCAACGATCTGTTTGGTTCCGGCTTCGAGGTCGCGATTGCTGATGTATATCCGGCTTCTTAGGGCGGCCCGATATTTCGTTGCCGCGAGCCCCGATGGATTTCCGCTTGCTTCTACCTCATCGCCCCTAAGGCATCGGTGCTGACCTTGCCGATCCACACATCAAGTTCGAGAAGCAACGGGCGTGACCCATTTCCATCTCCTGGCAGATATTGCAATAATCTCGTTAGCTCTCCTTTATTGACTTTCCGATGTGCCGTTCAAGCGAACGACACGGCGTGTCCCGGGCGGTAGTTCTGATCTCTCGCTAAGAGCGACCAGACTATCCGAGCGTTCTTGTTAGCCAGTGCCACCGAGACGACATTCGGATGCCGCCGTTCGCGCATCCGCGCGATCCATTGGCTGCGCGTATCGGTTTACCGTCAAAGATGGGGCCAAGCCAAATACCCCTTCTGAAGGCTCTGTTGCACAAATTGGCTGATGGCCGGGGTTCCCCTTTCCCCGGACAGACTTATCCCACGGGCTCTGTGAC
>NZ_JBHUPT010000117.1:0-1754 GCF_049056525.1 Leisingera coralii
GCAAGCTGATAGAAATCCAGAACCGTTTGGAATAAAACGACATATCAGAAGTTGCGCTTCAGCGTGAGTTCACACAGCCACAAGCATCAGGGAAGGAGACGCAGCATGAAGCATTATGCCGGATTGGATGTATCAGTGAAAGAAACCGCCGTTTGTGTTGTCGATGACGACGGCCAAGTCTGCTCAGAAATGAAGATTCGAGCGGGTTGGGTTGGAAGCCGGTCCGCTGTCGCAATGGTTGTTCGAAGGGCTGGCGCGCGCGGGGCTTCCGGTGATTTGTATTGAGACACGCCACGCGAAGGCCTTCCTCAAGGCGCAGGTGAACAAGACCGACCGCAATGATGCGCGTGGGATCGCGCAGATGATGCGGGTCAACCTATACCGCCCGGTGCATGTGAAGACCCGGGAAAGCCAGCGGCGCCGAGCCCTGCTGCGAGCCCGGAAGCTCCTGCAAGAGAAGGCGATTGCTGTTGAGCAATGATATACGCGGCCTGCTGCGCAACCTCGGGCTCAAGGTCGGTATCGTCGGCAGAGGGAAGTTCGAAACCCGCATCCTGGAACTTATCGCGGAACTGCCGGAACTGGAGAAGGTGATCTGCGTCTTGCTCGCGGCAAGGCGCCAGCTCCGTGAGGGCTTCGCCAAACTGCACCGCGAGGTTGTGGGAACCGCGACGGGAGACGCCGTTTGCATGCGCCTGATGACAGTCCCAGGTGTTGGAGCGGTGACTTCGCTTGCCTTCGTCAGCACCATTGATATCCCGGCGCGCTTTCGAAGGTCGCGAGCGGTTGGGCCGGTCTTGGGGCTGACACCGGTCCTAAATCAGTCCGGGGAAAGTCAACGCGTGGGCCGGGTGTCCTTGTGTGGCGACGGAATGATGCGAGCTTTGCTGTACGAGGCCGCGCAATCCATGCTGACCAGGGTGAAGAAATGGTCGTGGCTAAGAGCTTGGGCCGTGGGGGTCGTGAAGCGCAGTGGCTTCAAGAAGGCCGTCGTGGCTTTGGCCCGGCGCCTCTCGGTGATCATGCACAGGATGTGGGTCGATGGCAGCGAGTTCCGTTGGTCGCGGGAGGGAGCCATCGCAACGTGATCGACCCGGAAAGGAGTTAGAGTTCCACCGCAGGTGGGAAGGCGTCCTTCGCGGGACGATGGGTGAGGTGAGTTCGCAATGGGTCCAGTTCCGGCAGCATCATGGCTGCCAGGCCGCGAGTCAGATTGGACCGCTTCACTCTTCTAATCCCATGATGGGAGGGCCAGCGTGCTGATCCCGAAGAGAAGCGAGGGCCCGCGAAAGACCTGAAGTCCCGCCGGTAATGACTGCTCGAAGGCGCTTGACCAAAGAACGCCGAATAGAGAAGGACCCATTGATTTCCTTCTGGCAGCGTGTTTCACGGTTCGAAAGACGAGCGGTGAGCATGTCTGATCTCTTCTGGCTTGCGGACGCGCAGATGGCGCGCCTGAAGCCCTATTTCCCGAAGTCCCACGGCAAGCCGCGTGTCGATGACCGTCGCGTGTTGAGTGGGATTATCTTCATCAATCGTAATGGGTTGCGATGGCGCGACGCTCCTGCTGAATACGGTCCCCACAAGACGTTGTATAATCGGTGGAAGCGGTGGAGCGACAAAGGCATCTTCGCGCAGATGATGGCTGGATTGGTTGCCGGGCATGGCGAAGAGAAGACCGTGATGATCGACGCGACCTACCTCAAGGCCCACCGGACTGAACCGCACCGGGTTTGCCGGAGGCTGATTTCAGT
>NZ_JBHUPT010000118.1:0-4743 GCF_049056525.1 Leisingera coralii
TGATGGCTGGATTGGTTGCCGGGCATGGCGAAGAGAAGACCGTGATGATCGACGCGACCTACCTCAAGGCCCACCGGACTGAACCGCACCGGGTTTGCCGGAGGCTGATTTCAGTTAGTTACGCGGCAAGTTCCTCAGTTTCCATAGCCGCATAGAAATTGGCCTCTGCTTCTGCCGGCGGGATATTCCCGATAGGCTCAAGCAGGCGGCGGTTGTTGAACCAGTCCGGCGAACGTGATGTATCAGGCGGCATCACCAAGGCGGGGGATGCCAATCTGAGGCGGGCGCTGTGCCAGGCCGCAACAGTCATGATGAACCGGGGCAGATCGGCATGGCTGAGAAAATGGGGAGCCCAGCTCGCACAACGCCGTGGACGCAAGTGCGCGATGGTTGCCTTGGCTCGCCGTATTGCGGTGATACTCCACCGGGTCTGGGTCGATGGCACAGTATTCCAGCCGGATACCGCACCGGACACGGTCTGACCGGATGTTCCTCCACTCTCTGCCTGCTTGATCGCAGGCTTTTGAGGTCCCGCAGGGACGTGGTTCCGATGATGCCGTGGTCTGGACTGTCGCTGACTGCCGTCAAGCACGCCAATGAGATGGGTGCATCGGAATCGCATCGAACCAGCATCATGTTGGCAGCCGGCGCGCTGACCACGGACCGAAGCATGTACCCGAGGGACCTCAGCCGAAAGCCGCAACAGAAAGCAGGACGGGCTAGAATAGAGCCGGCGAAACCGCCTTGGCGGATCAATTTGCCTGCCTAAAACCGCTTGACTGGAACGTCCCCGTTACCGAAGTCCTGACCCTAGGCTTTGCTCTGCAGCTTTGCGCGTTCCGGTATCCCGGCCGCCTGCTGGTGCCGGGGGAGGTCTTTCCTCTGGAGGTGAGCCGCTTCATCGCTGCGCAGCTTGGAGAAAATGCGGATGACCTCGTCTGCTACGCCGAAAACGACGTGACACGGCGCAGGCATCTCGTCGACCTGCGTGCGATTTACGGGTTCAAGATGTTCTCCGGGCGCGATGCCCGTGACTTGAAGGCATAGCTGTCCGGGCAAGCCGGGCACGCCCGGTCGAATGAGGATTTGGCCCGCCGGTTTGTCGCGCGCTGCCATGAGACCGAGGCAATCCTGCCCGGCATTTCTGTTATCGAGCGGCTGTGCGCCGAGGCTCTGGCTGCCGCCGAGCGCCGGATTGAAAGCCGCATCGCAGGGCAGCTGGACGGCGGCATGAAAGAAGGCCTGAACGCTTTGCTTGCCGAGGATGTTGATGGGCGCGTCAGCCGGTTCATCTGGTTGCGCCAGTTCGAGGTGGGCCGCAATTCGGCGGATATGAACCGCCTGCTGGACCGGCTGGAATTCCTGCAAAAGATCGAACTGCCTAGCGGTATGCTTGATGACATTCCGCCCCACCGGATCAGCCGCTTGCGCAGACAGGGGGAACGTTACTTCACGGACGGTTTGCGCGACATCAGTGGTGACCGGCGCCTCGCTATCCTGGCTATCCGCGCCACAGAGTGTGCGTACAGCACTGGCCGATACGATTGTCGAGACCCATGACCGCATCGTTGGCAAGACCAGGCGGGACGCCAAACGGCTGTGCGATGAACAGATCGCGGCGTCAAAGTCATCCCTGCACGACACGTTGCGCTCCTTCTCTGGCCTTGGCGGCGCGCTGCTGGAAGCCCGCAAAGACAGTGCGCCTCTTGATGACGCCGTCGAGACGGTTTGCGGCTGGCACGATCTGGAGGCGTTAGTCGCGACGGCGACACGGTTGACCAGAACCATGGCTGCCGATCCTCTGGCCCATGCCGTCCACGGTTACAATCGGCTCCGCCGCTATGCCCCGCGCAGGCTGCGCGCGCTCAGGATCAAGGCAGCACCAGTGGCAGAACCCGTGATCGCCGCAGCCCGGTTGATCCGCGACGGTCAAAATACCGAGACCAGGCCAACAGCATTCCTGCGCCGCAGCTAGAAATGGCATCGTCATCTCAATGCCCGGGAGTCCGGTGATAACCGGCTTTGGGAAGTCGCCGTGCTGTTCCATTTGCGCGATGCGTTCCGCTCCGGCGACATCTGGCTGGAGACGTCCCGCGCGACGCCGATCTGAAACGGACGCTGGTACCGATAACCGCCGCGCAGGCGCCGACCCGGCTGGCGGTGCCGTTTGATCCCACCGAGTGGATCGCCGACCGCAGGCAAAGGAGGGCGGACGGCCTCAGTCGTCTTGCTCGTGCCGCCCGAACAGGCGCTATTCCCGGCGGGTCCATTGAGGGCGGAGTGCTGAAGGCAGACCGTCTCACCACTGCCGCCCCCGAAGCCGTCAACGATCTGGTACTTGATTTCTACAAGCGCCTGCCCACCGTGCAGATCACAGATATCCTGTTGGAAGTGGACGATGCCGTTGGCTTTGCCGACGCTTTCACGCATCTCCGCACGGGTGCGCCGTGCAAGGACAGGATCGGCCTTTTGAATGCATTGCTGGCCATCTTGCTGAACCTGGGTCTCAGCAAGATGGCCGATGCCACCAGCACCCACGATTACTTCCAGCTCTCGCGCCTATCGCGGTGGCATATTGAAAGTGAGGCCATCAACAAAGCACTCGCTATGGTGATTGACGCGCAGGCCGCGCTCCCCATGGCCCAAAACTGGGGCGGCGGTGTCACCGGTTCCAGTGATGGACAATTCTTTCCCGCTGCCCGCCAGGGCAAAGCGATGAACCTGGTCAACGCGAAATACGGCAACGAGCCTGGCGTGAAGGCCTACACCCACGTCTCCGATCAGTTCGGCCCGTTTGCCACTCAAGACATTCCCGCCATGGTGAACGAAGCGCCATACTTCCTGGATGGGCTGCTGATGAACGAGGTGGGACGGAAGATCAAAGAACAGTATGCCGATACTGGCGGCTTCACCGATCACGTATTTGCCGTCACCGCGCTGCTCTGCTTCCAGTTCGCCACCCGCATCCGTTTTCTCTGCCGACATCACGACAAACCATATTTTTGTTCAGCATTAGTCCATCCCATCGTGGGGTTTATGGTCTAGAGCCTTTTAAAAAGTTCCGGCAAAAGGTCTCCGGACAACCTTGGCGCCCGCCTGCCCGCACCGGCCGGATGCGGCGGGCCCCGGCTCCGCCCGCATCCGGCAAGCGGCGTCCCGGCCCTGAGGGCCAGGCGCGCCTGTTGCGGTCCCGTCTGCCGCAGGTGCTGTCAGCGGCCCCGCTCCAGGGCCCTGATCAATGGCCCCTGTCAGTGCGGGCGCTGCTCCGCCGCCTGCGGCGGCAGCTGCTCGGAGGCCCAGAGGGCCGCCTGGGTGCGGTTCTTGGCGCCGATCTTGCGGAAGCAGGTGCGCAGATGCACCTTAACCGTGGCTTCGCAGATGCCCAGCTCATTGGCGATGCTCTTGTTGGTGGCGCCTTCGGTCAGCTTGGCCAGGATCAGCTGCTCGCGGTCCGACAGCCCGTGCCCGGCCCGCTCTGGCGGGCGCGGCACAACCGCAGGCCGCGGTGCCTCTGCGGCCTCTGCGGCCCCCTCCGGCAGCACGATGCGGTAGCCGTTCTGCACCACCTGCAGCGCCGCAATCAGCGCATCCGCCGATTTGCGCTCCGGGATCACCGCCTCTGCATAATGGCTCAGCCGGGCTTGGGTGGCGGCCGGGCAATCATCGCCGGTGACCAGGATCAGCTGCACCGCGCCATTGCGGGCGCGGAACGCCTGCAGCTCCTCCGTCAGCGCCGTGCCGGTGCCGTGGCTGTAGAACAGCACCAGGTCCTGGGCGGGCAGCGGCGGCAGCTCCGCCAGCGCACCGCAGCAGTGCCCGGTCTCGTAGTCATGTGCTTCACAGATGGTCAGAAACATGTCCCTGAGAAGCCTGCTTTCCCCCACAATGTGAACAGGCATCCATAACTCCTTTACTCGTAACATGGCCGGATCCTGCACCCGGCCGGTCCCTCAGGAGCGCGGTATTTTGGCTGGCCCACCCCCGCAGACCGCCGTTATCGCAATGCGCCGCCGCACCCCGGAACACAATTCACCCGCCTGCCGCCGTTTTGGCCCCGGCTGCGCGTCTGCGCCGCCGTTTCCGGATCGTGATAAAAACAGAACACGCCCGGAAAAAACATCCTGGGCCGGGCAGCGCAATCGGGCTTCCAAACACTTCTGATGCGCATTGCTGTGGATAAACCGTAGCGAATCCAGCCGTTATTGTTAAGGAACTTCCCCTCCCGGAGCAGTGCTTTTTGGCAGGGCGGCCCGGCCCCGCCCCCGGGGTGCCGCCTTAGCCGGCTGTTTTTCCACGCGATCTGCCGCGGCCCCCTTACGCCATTGGCATTGTCTCCAATGGGGAAACGCACTGTTTCCAGGCTGGATTCTACAATTTTAAGACATTTTACTTTTGATACGAAACAACCTTGGGTTTTTTCGATTCGCCTGCCCTGCCCCAAGCGGCTACCCCCATGGTGGTATTTTGCGCCGCCCGCGCCGCCACCGCGCGGCGCCGCCCCGGCCTTTGGCGTACCCCCTCTGCCCGGTTTGCGGTTGCGGGCGCTGTGCTACCTTCATGGCATTCATTATGTCATGCCGGGGGGCAACATGGTTATGTTGGGTGCGTCCGTTGCGCAAACGGGCAAGTTGTTGTTTTCGAGGTCTCTTCAAAGGCAAATCTCTTCTCTTACATCATTGGCCCTGGTGCAGCCGGGGCACCGCCGCGCCCCGGTGCTGACCAGCGCCGGCCGGTTTGGCGCCG
>NZ_JBHUPT010000119.1:0-1455 GCF_049056525.1 Leisingera coralii
GGTCGTGGACACCTCACTCTCCGGCCAGCGGGTTGCCCGTGAGCTCGATAATATCGCCCGAACGCGTGGCTATCCGGTAAACCCCCCGGTTTTAGGGGGGGCATGGTCGTAGAATTTACGCGGCCATTCTCAGTTTCTGGGCGGGGGTCATCCCGCCGTTACCCATGTTGGGGCGCTCGTTGTTGTAGGACCAGAGCCACTCTGTGGCAATCTGCTGGACCTCGTCGATGCTCTCGAAGATGTGGAGGTCCAGCCATTCGTGCCGGACTGTCCGGTTGTAGCGCTCGACGTAGGCATTCTGTTGCGGTTTGCCCGGCTGGATGTGGGCCAAGGCGATGCCCTTGTCCTCGGCCCATTCCATCAGGGTGCCGCTGATGTATTCAGGGCCATTGTCGACACGAATGGTTCGCGGCGCGCCTCGCCACTCGATGATCTGGTTCAACGCCCGAACAACCCGTTCGGCGGGCAGCGAGAAATCGATCTCAATGCCCAAGCCCTCGCGGTTGAAGTCGTCCAGCACGTTCAGCAACCGGAACTGACGACCGTCATCGAGCCTGTCAGCCATGAAATCCATGGACCAGACCTCGTTCGCAGCTTGCGGCACCTCCAAGGCCTCGGGCTTGTCCCGCTTCAACCGCTTGCGGGGCTTGATCCGCAGGTTCAGTTCCAGCTCGCGGTAGATCCGGTAGACGCGCTTATGGTTCCAGACATGACCTCGGACATTCCGCATGTACAGAAAGCACAGGCCGAAGCCCCAGGTCTTCTTCACCTTAGTCAGTCCGAGCAGCAGGTCGGCAATCTGCTCGTTCTCGTCATCCAGTTTCGGGCTGTAGCGATAGCAGGTCTCGCTGACATCGAACGCCCGGCAGGCCAGCGCGATGCTGACTCCCTTCATCGCCACCGCTTTCACGGCCAACTCCCGGCGTTGAGCTGGCCGTTTCATTTTTTTCCAAGCGCCTCCTTCAGGAGGTCGTTTTGCATACTGACGTCGGCAAACATGCGCTTCAGTCGCCGGTTCTCCTCGGCCATGGCCTTCATCTCGGAAATCAGGCTCGCATCCATGCCGCCATACTTTGCTCGCCATTTGTACAGCGTGGCGCTGCTCATGCCGTGCTCGCGGCAAAGTTCGGCGGCAGGAACTCCGCCCTCCATCTGGCGCAGCACACCCATGATCTGGGCCTCGGTGAAACGTGTCTTCTTCATCGGAATCTCCTCGTTCATCCTGCCGAGAAAATTCTACTTCCGCATCCCCCTAAGATCGGGGGGGATTACCATCCCTGCATGGTGGTCAGCGATAATGGGACCGAACTGACGTCGAATGCCATTCTGAAATGGCAGGAAGACCGGAAGGTCGAGTGGCACTACATGGACCTGTCGCGGTTTGATGCCGCTCCTTTGATAGCATTTATTGCAGCCAAGGAGACGAGCTATGGGAACGAAACGGACGGACGAATT
>NZ_JBHUPT010000120.1:0-4800 GCF_049056525.1 Leisingera coralii
GTAGAGGACCAAACCCTGAACAGGGCGAACTAATAACCGCGGACTCTGCGGGGAGCACGTCAGTCGGTGTGACGGACAGACCACTCCTTACCTGGATGAACCCTTTTCACGCCGCAGATCCCCTATCGTGATTTCCAACGCCCGCTCATATGCTGCGACCATTTCGCGGCCGATGGACCTGCCTATCAGCCCCCCCACGGCAATCATAGGCAAGAACAAAAGGGCGTTTTCAGAAAGGGCAGCGCCTCCTGATAGCCCTGAAAGTACAGCCACAGAAAAACCTGAAATAGCGATCCCGCAAAGAACGAATGAGCTTAATTTTGGACGCGGGACGCCGCGCTCTCTCAATCGCAGCTCGGCCTCCAGGCGTTCCTCGAAAGGCACCTCTTTAAGCTTAACCAAAGCTCGCTCCTATTATGGACCTTTGTCGAAACGTAAACGATCCCTCAACCAAGCTCACGTAAAAAGAGAAATAAGGACAACCCGTTCTCCCACATTATCCAGCAGGTCGCTGAATTAGTCAGGCCAGCGGGACGCTGTTCTCCCTGATGGGATGAGTTCCCTCATCGATCTTCCGGATTGGGTGGCTGCTCGCCCGCAATGATGTGTCGACGGAGCTCCGATGCCTCAGAGCCGCGTTCGAAGCTTGCGATCGCTGTATTGCTGCTCGGACGGCGTGCGTGGTCGTGGCGCATCCATGACGTTTCTGTCCCATAGGGCATCCTTCCATTCCATCGAATGGATCGCACCATCAAACCATGGGATCAAACACCTAGGCCTGGATCCGCATTCACGGTCTCCTGAGGATCTGGATGCGGCGTTCGACGCCCTTGCGGCCATCGCACCATACGTCCGGTCAATTGACACGGCTCAGTATGACGATGTGCTCAGCGGTAATATCTGCTTGGCAGCAGCCTGGAGCACCGACGGGCTGGCAGCTTATTGGGAGGAAGACAGTACCCGTTACCGCTTTGTTGTACCCAAGAAAGGAACAAACTTGTGGGCCGCTCTGCTTGTGGTTCCAAGCGATGCCAGGAGTTTGGCTGCGTCAATGCACCTTCTGGACTTTATCCTACAGCCCTAAATGATCGCGGCGTCTGCGGCCTACTCCAACGCATTTGCAAGCCTGCCCTCATCGCGGTCAGAACTTGATGAGCCAGATTTCAGCCTGTGGCCACCAGGGCTGTCTCAAAGTGTTCGCGAGACGCTTTACTTTGTTAAGCCGAGAGATGGGAAAGAAAAACGTCTCCTCGACCGCCGCTGGAGAATGATTCAGATCGGCCTCTAGTAGATTGCTGAGGAAGCCGGCTTTAGACGCGGCTTGAGGAAAATGTTTCCCCCCCTGCACGTGTCTGGCTTTTGTCAGCAAAGTGCCGATCCAGCCCAAGACTGCGACTTCGCTGTGGATGACCTTGAACAATGGCAGGTTGAGTGGTGACTGAACACCTAGAGGGCTTCACGCGACCATCCTATGCAGTCTCGATATTGTCGCGAGCAAATCCTTTTTCGACACTGGCTTGGACAAAACATCGTCAATCCCTGCTGCCTGGAATCTCTCAATATCCGCAGGCATGACATTGGCGGTTACCGCAACTATGAGGCTCGGCGGCCGACCTTCTTCTCTTTCGATCGCCCGGATGTATTGTGTCGCCTCCACACCATCCATCTGCGGCATCTGAATATCCATCAGAACCACGCCGTATGCGCTGGCGCGAACGAAATCAACTGCCTCGCGTCCACTAGAAGCAACTTGAATACGGCATGACGTTTTCGCAAGAAACCGGCTCAGTATCAGCCGGTTTGTCTTGCAGTCATCTACCACAAGCACGCGGCACGGTGAGAGGGCCGGAGATTCCGGCTCGGCTGCCATATGGTACACATTATCGTCACCCGCTTCACCAGCAGGAACTAAAGGCAGCCTGAATTCGAACGCAGCCCCCTCGTCCGTCGCAGATACCAAAAACAGGCGGCCCCCCATTGCCTTGCATAGCTGCTGAGAAATCGACAGCCCGAGGCCTGTTCCGCCTTGTTTTCTCGTGGCACTGGAGTCGGCTTGGCTGAACGGCTCAAATATCTTCTCACGGGCCTCCGCTGGCACACCGGGGCCGGTGTCAGTAATGCGAACACACAGTTGCCTGCCCGCATCTGCAGATTTTGCGATGACTTCAATGCTGCCAGTCTCGGTGAACTTGACGGCGTTGGATATCAGATTGTGCAGCACCTGGCGGAACCGTTGAACGTCGCCCAGGATATTGTCCGGCAGGCCCTCCTCCACAACTGCGCTTAGCCGCAACCCTTTTTCCTTGGCCGTTGCCGAATAGAGCAACAGGCTCCGTTCAATTGCATCCCGCAGCAGAAATGGATGCGATTTCAGCGTCATCTTCCCGGCCTCGATCTTCGACAAATCGAGAACATCACCGATTGTGGCCACCAGCACAGCGCCGGATTCCTGGATGATCTGGAGGCAGCGGCGCTGGTCGGCGTCGAGCGCGGTTTCGCCAAGTTCCGATGCCATCCCGAGGATGCCGTTGAGCGGCGTGCGTATTTCGTGACTGACATTTGCAAGGAACTGCGACTTCGCCGCGCTGGCCTCAGCCGCTTTTTTCCGCAGGACCGTTTCCCTCTCCTGCGCGCGGCTGGCGAAATAAATTTCAGCCAGCATATAGGCCATAACGATGCCGATCAGCACCATGATAACTATCTGATGGCTCACCTCGCCACCTAAAGGGCCAGCGATGCCTTCGGTAAGGTCTTCAACCTGCAGCGCAGTAAACGCTTTGATCCGGGCTGCTCTCGTATCTAGAGCGAGCTGTCCGAGCACCTCCCTGATCCGGGCGATCTCGTCGCGCGGCACACTTGGAGCTGTGTAAATCACGGGCTCTTCGTCGGTCAGGAAAGCCCGGTACCGCTCCAAAATACCTGCCAGATCCTGCGATTCCCGGAAATTGGTCGTCTCCGCAGTGTCGACCCGGTTCCATAACAGATCAAAGCGCAGGTTCACCGCGTCTTTGCGCAGCAACCCATCCTGATATTCAAGCAGGCCGCTGGCCAAGCGCTCGGTCTCGAAAACCAGCTCGCTTATCTTCCACGCATTGGCCGAGACGGTAAAAATGGAACGCTGCCGCTCTTCGTCAAGCTGGCGTTGCTGAAGCAACAGCATGGCTGCCAGCGCCGCGGCCGCGAGGACTGCGATCAGAGCCCGGCTGGTTCGGCCGTAGATGCGGAAATGCTGCCGCAGACCCATGGTTCACCGCTCGACAGACAGCCGGTAGAGGTGCCAGATCATCTCGCGAAAGAATTTTTTCTTCTCCGCATCCGCTTCAGAAAGAGGATAGATCACCCAAATCGGACCCTTGCTGCGCACCGGCATGGGGACACCGTTGCGCTCCATCGCCAGGATAACGTTGTGTTCGGCAGCATCGGCAGCCGGGATTACTATGCTATAATTGTCGATAGCCGTCGCCCGCAGCCTCGTCCCCCGTGCCCCGACCGCATCCAGAAGCGAGGAGAGCGTCGGGCCGGCAAAGACCTGTGGCCCCTCGGTAAGCGAGGTGAAGGACACAATTTCAGTCCAGTCCAGGGTTTCCAGCATGGCGCGGTCGAATTGGGCCGTCTGCTCCTCGTTGGTGTTCGAGATATCGCCTGAGACCGTCAGCAAAATCGAACCATCGGGCCGGGCCAGGTCCGAGGCCTGCAAAGCGCCTGCCATAAAAGCCGCGTAGATGGCCGAAAGAAAATATTTAAAACAAGTCACTTCTAACCTCCAGGAGAGGGAAAGCTCACATCAAAATAATCGCCTGAAGAAGTTAATGGTGTGTAAAAAATGGTTATTGAAGCTTTCGGAAAGGGTGGTTTATTGCATAAATTGCGGATTTTTAATTTATGGGAGGGTTTCTTGGAGCGCCTGATAAATGAAGACCCCCCACTAGGGTCAGGACCCATTGATTTCCTGGTTGCGGCATGATTCACAGTTCGTAAAACGAGCGGTGGCATGTCTGATCTTTTCTGGTTGAGCGACGCGCAGATGGCGCGCCTTGAGCCGTATTTTCCAAAGTCGCACGGCAAGCCTCGTGTTGACGACAAGCGTGTCCTCAGTGGCATTATTTTCGTCAACCGCAACGGGTTACGATGGCGCGATGCGCCCAGGGAATACGGGCCGCATAAGACACTGTACAATCGCTGGAAACGGTGGAGCGATAAGGGGATCTTTGCCCAGATGATGGCGGGTCTGGCCGCCGATCACGGCGAGGAAAAGGTGGTCATGATCGACGCAACCTATCTCAAAGCACATCGCACGGCGTCCAGCCTTGGGGTGAAAAAGGGGGACGTGGCCGTCTGATTGGTCGGACCAAGGGCGGCATGAACACCAAGCTGCACGCTATTTGCGACAGCCGGGGCCGGCCCGTGTGGCTGTAGAAATCCGCCAGATGCCCCCGGATGCCGCTCAGGTCGAGATGCCGATCAATCCATCGCAGCAAATGATCTTGCGGGACATGCTCCTCCAGCGAGAACTCGTAAAAGAGTTCGGCCTGCGCCTCCTGCCTCGGTCCCATCATCGCCAACCCTCCCGCTCAATGCGGATATTGAATCAGCCACTTAATCGCCAATCAAGTAGGAGTTTTTCAACAACATCGGCTCAAACCGCAAGTTCGCCGCGCCAGGCATGAATGGCCGCCCTCCGAGATAGGGGCCGTTCACCTGGTCGGGCTTGGATTAGCAGTGAGCCGGACAAAGCATGGGTAATCGGGCTGACCGGATAGCTGGGTCAGGTTCTCGATAGAATTGCAGTGCTTTCTGCAA
>NZ_JBHUPT010000121.1:0-4903 GCF_049056525.1 Leisingera coralii
AGAAACCTGTTCCCATAAGACGGAAACGAAACGATGGAATGAGCTTGACCCAAACGCCCGATTAGAGAAGCTGCCGTCCGGCAAATGTCGGCTTTGGGGTCCGGCCCTTCTCGCGCACCGCCTGGAAGGCACGGAACTGGTCGAGCGGATGCAGAGGCGCGCGCTGGACGTTCTCGGCCAGGCTGTGCTCCTCGGCGAGGCCATCGGTACGCACGATGCAAGGCACTAGAGCGGTCTTGTTCATTTGCTTCTGCTTCACGGGCAGTTCTAGCGCCCGGAACCGCCGGCCGCCCGCCGGGATCGTGCACATGCCGGTCTCGGCGCCGCTTTCGTCCAGCAGTGACCGCTTTACTCGCCGCTAAATAATCAGTGAACCGCCGTGGATTGCAGATTGAAGTTCCTCAATTGTGACGTTGTTGAGCACCAGTCTTTCTTGATCAAAGACCAGCAAAGTAGTCGGCGTCCCGTTAAAGTCCGCTTGTGTTAGCTGAAGATCCTCAAAACTTTCAGCTCCCCACAATCTCAGGTCCAGCAAGTCCAGTCCAGCTTCAAAGTCGGTCAAACAGTCTTCGTGGCCGTCCCTAACGAAAACGAAATGGTCCGCGCCTTCTCCGCCGGTCAATTTATCCGAACCTGCACCGTCGAAGAGTCTGTCATGGCCATCGCCACCCAAAATTGTGTCATTCCCCCGGCCACCTGCGATTGTGTCGTCGCCGCCTCCCCCCGAGAGAAAATCATGCCCCCGGCCACCTGAAATCACGTCACGACCCAATTCGCCATAGGCAAAGTCACGCCCTCTACCACCAAAAATTGTATCGTCCCATTTTCCACCCAAGATAGTGTCACTCCCCCAACCTCCATAGATCTTGTCACAGCCGCCTCCGCCAAGCAGGCTGTCATTACCAAAAGAACCAAAGATGGTGTCGTGCCATGTACCCCCATAGATGGTGTCAGCTCCGCTTCCGCCGCCTATTCTATCACGACCGGCATTGCCGAAAAGCTGATCGTTTTCTTGGCCGCCGTAAAGGTAGTCTCTCCCTACGCCCCCATAAATTTTATCGTTTCCACTATTTCCATAAATCCGATCGGTGGCTGCGTTACCTCTAATCGTATCGTCTCCAGCCAATCCCATGATATTGTCTTGGCTATCGCTTCCTTTAACGACATCATTTCCATTGCCAATTCTGGTGAGTTCGACAAAGGAAAGTGCCCAGGGTTCTTGATCAATTTCAACGGTTCCGTCGGAAGTTGTTTGGCTGCTCCCGTAGCTTAACACTGGTGTTGTCCGATGGTCTGCACCACCTCGCCCGCCGTCAGTTAGCATTGTCGACCGGACAAAGTAGTAATCGTCTCCAACAATTTCCGAAAAGTTGATCGAAGTGGATGGGTGTTCTTCGCCACATCTTTCAGAAATAATAAATACGAAGTCTTCGCCACTGGAAAACCCGTGGATATCTATTTCACCGTCCACCGACCAGTCCAGCACAGGAGACATCCCTACGAGAGTTTCCCTCATCAGCGAAAATGTCTCGCCAGCAATTGTCAGATTTTCCTGAGTGACATCTGTGAGGGTAATGCTTTGTGTTGTATCAAAAGTTAGGGGCCAAATCTGCGAAACATCAATTCCATGTGTGATTTGCTCATAGAACATTTCCACGATCATGGATGCATGCTCCATGCCCCGAGCATCCTCACCATAAAAGTTAGAGTTCCACTCCGTCACATGGAACGATAGAGGGGCAAGAGAAGTTGATCTTTGCAATAACTCCTCGAAACGAGCGTACTGGGAGAACATAAATCTATTCGCTTCATCAACTGAAGAAAGACCCGTGCTGACGTAGTAGTGGTGCAAAACTCCGTCCACGAGATCTGCAGAACCGGGAACATTATTGATCTGTGATACAATGTCTGAAACCTGCGAATAGGCACTTCCTTGCCCTTCAACTGTGGCTGCGATCCAACCTTCAGGAACAACCCCGCCGAAATTTTCATCAATGTAAGATAGGGAGTAAATGCCATGCATGTCCATTTCTGGATCGATGTAGACTATTGTGTCCTCTCTTGGAGAATAGACGGCAGAGGCAGAAGAAGTGCTCTGTACGATTAAGTCCGGTGCGTCCATGTCTCTCTGGATGAAAAAATCTTCAATGAAGGGAAGTAAGTGCGATACTAGATAACCGTACTCGGAAGCGGTCATCTCGCCAGATCCCCAAAACTCGTTTCCTAGCTCAATGGCGGAAATTTTTACGCCGTTTTCTATTGCTTCGGAAGCTAGTTCTTCTAGGAAGAAAGAAAGGCCCTCCAAGTAATCCCAGCTGATATCCCTTCTGTTTCCGTAGTTGCCTCGCAGCATTGCTTCAGAAGCGCTCTGCTCAAACGCGGTTCTGGTTGAAACAACGACCGAAACTGATAGCCCGGACATTCCTGCCTGCTCAAACATTTGGTCCATTGGAAGCAATGTTTGCTCAGGAACAGCATTAGAAACATTAGCATTGGGGTCGGCCATGTCGAAGTAATATTCAGTTGCAGCACCACCTGGATAGCGGAGGTTTGTAATTCCCATTTCTTCGACAAGTGATGACAGGTTCGAGGAATCCTCTCCATATTCCTCATCATAGATTGTGACGAGATTTACGCCGAAGTGGTCTTCGGAGACTTCTCCATTGGTATTAAAGTCAGTTTCATCCTGCACAACATAGGTAACCATTTTAACAACTCGCCCTAGATATTCACGATTTGTTCTCATCGTGTGACCGGTTGCAAGCGCTGTCAAAACCATAGAAAATAAGTTTATTATCTCTTTTTTAGATCATCCTTGTAAAAGTTTGCACTTTTTTGGTGCATTGAATCTCAAGATGATCGAAATCACAAACGAGGCAAACTGGGTCATGTTGAAAAATGGCTCAGCCAGAGGCGGATTGACGTGCTGTCGACGAAGCCCAGAAAACTCTCGACTGACTTGTCGTAGCGGGTTGCACCCCTGCGGGCGTTCTAGAGCTTGTCGAAGCATCGTTCGGCCAAGTTTCTAAGCCGGTGCAAGGAACGATCCAAACCGATTTTTTCGGGACCAGCGCACTCATTGCCCGGCAGGCGGCCTTGCCCGCCGAGAAGGATCATTTGCAACACGTCCGGAACGGTACCGTTTCGTTCGAAACGCCCATGATCTGTTCCCAGAGCCCGGCCAAGGGCCAGCACCGGAACTGGTGGTAGACACTTGACCGCTTGCCGAAATCCTCGGGCAGATGACGCCAAGGGGAGCGGATGCAAGCGATCCAGAAAATTCCATCGAGAACAAGGCGGTGATTGGTGGGCTTACGCCCCTTGACGACATGTGCTGTCAGGATGCACCGCTCAAACAACTCCCATTTCTCGTCCGACATCAAATCTCGTGCCAAGCTGTTCTCCACCGTAGGTGCCAGCTTGAATCATGCCCAGAACCCGATGTGTATCCCTTTTGTCAACACGGCCTGGCTCCGCAAAACCGCGATCAACGCCGTAAGTTTTGGGTTAAAACCGCCGTCAGTTAACATGCAATTAACTAAAAACATTCAACACTTTTATTGACTTGGATTAGTATCGAGATGGGTCATTAACATGAATTTCCTGACTGAACCGCGATTTCAGCCGTCGAAGAGGCCATTCTCGTTAGACGAAACCCTAGACCTTCTAAACACTTCGGATGCAGTGATGCTCGAACTATTGGATAAAAACGTCATTTGCCTTAGTGCCTCTCCTTTCGCAGGGTTCAACATGAAAACGCTACTCCACTCAGCATTAGACATATTGGTGGCACACCTGTTCCTGAAGCTAAAGCAAGAAGAAAGATCAGCCCCTCACAGGCAACTGCTTGCTATAGCTACAGTTGGCATCATTGAAGAGTCTGGAAAGTCTCCCGAAGATAGTTCGGTTTCGTTGGCGGAAGCAAGAAGAACGCTTGCGAACTCTGACGAGTTGAAATCTCTATACTTTGATCACTACGAAGAGCGACTGGCCTTGGAGATACATTATTTCTGGCCAAAAATTCGCCATCAACCTGGTGGCCGGTAATTACTTTCCTAATTATCGGTATTTGGATGCACATGTCTGTGCTTCTAGGTTGAATTGAGGAGTTGCCAGGCAAGCCCAAACTGACCGAGCGTAGTCGGCTTTAGTCGTTCTGTTTACTCAGGCGACAGTGGTCATTCTTGTGTATCGCTTCGGAAAAGAAGACTTTGACTGAGCGATATTCGCCGGGGAAGAGTGAAGGGCTCCTAAAATGTCAAAACGGTTAGATAGCAATAATGAAATTCGGTTTGACAATATCGCACCAATTTCTGAGGAACATTGGCATCGTATATCTTGTCATATCCATGGTGGTAACATCGAGTTGTTGATACCCGCTTCTAGCAATGGAAGCGGTGTCCAACTGCTTCCCCAAATTGATGACGCACTTGTGGACGAAATCCTTGAAAACCTGGACGAGGAATTTGGGCGAAAGTTGGCGGAGTGCCTCTCAGGATACGGGTTCGCTGAAGTGCAGGACGAAAGCCAGCGTGATTAGGTCGGGCATCAGGGTCGCCGACATTGCTTGGGTCTCCTGAACATGATCTCGATCTGGTTGCGCCGTTTGTATCTGAGGAGCGCGTGCCCAGCAGGTGTAACGGTCAATTGATCGGCGCAACCAAGTACAGCAGCCTTTTCCAAGGGTGCTCGCAAAGTACCCCGAGGTATCCTTCCAGAGAGTACTGTACTCCTTGGAAGGATACTCGCGCAGCCATGGGGTGTTCTGAGCGTTCGCTGATCAGCTATCTCCCCTAGGGGGTCCGTTGTATTAACCATCGAGATGTCGGAGACATCGTTGCCCCAAGCTGAGGAGTGAGCGATGTCCCGGCGCAATCCGTTCAAGCGGCACCGGTTTCCGCGC
>NZ_JBHUPT010000122.1:0-4457 GCF_049056525.1 Leisingera coralii
TCTTCGCTGCCGCCCGAGAGGTTGCCGGGGTCGAAGACGCCGCCGAAGCCGGAGCTGCCGCCGCCGCTGGAGGGGGCGCTTGGCGCAGGCGCTTCGCCCTGCTGCTCCAGCTGCTGCTGGCGGCGCAGCTCGCGCTGGCGGCGCAGCTCCTGGATGCGCTGTTCGGTCTCCAGGCGCTTCTGCTCCTGCACATTGGCGATGCATTGGGCCGGGCTGTAGACCGTTGCGGTACCCACAACGGCCACCGTGGCGCAGGCCACCACAACCAAGGCCACCGCGGCGGCGTTGGAGCTGAGGAAGCCGGGCAGCCGCAGCCGGCCGCTTTCCAGCTCCTCCACCGTGGCCTTCCTGCGCGCCGCCGCCACCAGCTCCTTGCGGCGGATCGAGGCCTCGTTGGCGAGTGCTGCAATCACCGTCAGCACCACGATGATGAAGGCCAGCGCCGAGATCGCGGGGGTGATGCCGTAACGCACCTTCTGCGCCAGCTCGATGGTCAGCGTCGGGTATTCGCCGAAGGTGAAGGTGGTGGTGTTGTAGTTCTCGAAGCTTGCGAGAAACGCCAGCACCGCCGCCGAGGCAATCGCAGGCCGCATGAAGGGCAGCAGCACCTTGCGGAAGGCCTGGGCATGGGTGGCGCCGAGGTCCAGCGCCGCCTCGGTCAGGGCCACGTCATAGCGCTGCAGGCGGGCCACCAGCACCAGCATGCAGTAGCTGGCGATGAAGGTGGACTGGCCGATGATGGTCAGGAACAGCCCGTTTGAGAGCCAGCTGTCCGCCCCCAGCCCCAGCATCCGGTTGATCCGGTCCCAGAACACCAGGGTCGAGATCCCCAGCACCACGCCGGGAATGAGGATCGGCGCGATGATGATGGTGTAATAGGTCGCCCTGAGCTTGGGCCAGATCTGGGTCAGCATCAGCGCGCCTGCGAGGCCCATGGCGACGGACAATACCACCGTGCCCGCCCCCACCAGGATCGAGTTCCAGATGCCGTTCAGGATCCGCTCGTCGCGGAACAGGGCCGAGAACCACTCGAAGGTCAGGCATTCCCAGGGGGTCATCCGCGGGAAGGCGGGCGAGTTGAAGGCGGTGGCCGACATGATCACCAGCGGGCCCAGGAGATAGGCAAAGAAGATCGCCAGATAGACCCAGAGGCTCAGGCGCATAAAGGAGAAGGTCTTCATTTGCCGATGTCCCCCATGTTCACCTTGAACAGGCGCATGACGGCCAGCACCAGCAGGATACAGGTGACCAGCAGCACCACCGCATAGGCCGCGCCCTGCGGCCAGTCGGAGTTGTCATTGAACTGCTGATAGATCAGCTGCGTGAACCACAAGCTGGACGGCCCGCCCAGGATCTGCGGCGCCGCCAGCGCGCCTGCCGACAGCATGAACACCATGGTGCAGCCGGAGGAGATGCCCGGTTTGGCATAGGGAATGACCACCCGCTGGTGGATCTTGGCCCAGCTTGCCCCCATGTCCCGCGCCGCCTCGATCTGGTTGCGGTCGAGGCTCTCGATCACATTGTAGATCGGGAAGATCATCAGCAGGATGTAGGCGTAGCCCAGACCCGCATAAAGCGCGATGTCATTGCGGATGAAGTCAAACGGCGTGTCGAAAATCCCCAGCCCCACCAAGGCGTTGTTCAGAACCCCGGTTTCGCCGAAGATGATGCGCAAGGCGAACGCCCGCAGGATCTCGTTGATCCAGTAGGGGATGATCAGCATCAGCGCGAAGATGCGGATGTGATTGCCCTTGGTCTGGGCCAGGTAATAGGCGATCGGGTAGCACAGGATCAGGTTGAAGACGGTGACGCAGATGGCCGCCACCAGGGTGCGGAAGAACACCTTGAGATCGACCGCGTTATAGTCCTGGCTGCCGCCCTCGGGCCCGTAGACCAGGTATTTGTAATTCTCCAGCGTGTAGACGTCCCTGGGCCCGCCGATCTCCGGCGGCGGCAGGTTGGGCCGGAACGAGAAGTCGAGCATCGACAGCTGCGGCAGGATAATGAGGCCGATGGTCCAGAACAGGACCAGCCCCAGCATCAGGCTGCCCATGCCGGTGCCGTTGCGTTTGAAGAACTCCCTCAGGAAGCTTGGCATGCCGTGACCTCCCTCATTCCGCCGCCAGTTCACCGGCAGGCACGATGACGGCGTTGTCCGCCGCGTATTCCAGGGTGATATTCTGGCCGGTGTGGTCCTCGAACGACTGGCCGAGGTTGGGGATCGAGACCTTCAGCTCCTTGCCGCCCTCGCCTTCCATGAAGATGTTGAAGACATTGCCCTCGAACTCCTCGTGGTTGACGCGGGCGGTGATGAAGTGATCGCCGGAGGCCCCCTCTGGCGCCAGCGCAAAGGCTTCCGGGCGGATGAACATCATCGCCTCGTCGCCTTCCTTCATCTTGCCCTGGTTGGCGGTGGAGATCCGCGCCACCAGCTCGCCGGAGCGGTTGGTGGCGATCAGCGCCTCATTGCCCATGATGCGCTTGATGCGGCCGCGGAAGACGTTGTTTTCGCCCACAAAAGACGCGGCGAATGCGGTGGAGGGGTCGTTGTAGATGGTCTTGCCGTCGGCGATCTGGTCAATGACGCCCGCCTTCATCACCGCGATGCTGTCGGACATGGTCAGCGCCTCGCCCTGGTCGTGGGTGATGTAGATGAAGGTGATGCCGACCCGCTGCTGGATCTCCCGCAGCTCGGTGCGCATGTGCTGGCGCAGCTTGAGGTCCAGGGCCGACAAGGGCTCATCGAGCAAGAGCACATCAGGTTCCGCGCAAAGGGCGCGCGCGATGGCCACCCGCTGGCGCTGGCCGCCCGACAGTTCCGAGGGCAGCTTGTCGCCCTGGCCCGGCAGCGCGATCATGTCCAGCAGTTCATCCGCACGCTTGCGGCGCTCGCGGGCCGAGGCGCCCTTGATTTCCATCGAAAAGGTGATGTTCTCCCAGACCTTCATCAGCGGAAACAGCGCCAGGTTCTGGAAGATCAGCGCCGTCGGGCGCTTGTTCGGCCCGATCCCCTTCATGTCGCTGCCGCCGATCAGCACCCGGCCGCCGCTGGGCTCCAGGAACCCCGAGACCGCGCGCAGGATCGTTGTCTTGCCGCAGCCCGACGGCCCCAGGAAGGAGAAGAAATCCCCTCCATTGATGTTCACATTGGCATCGCGCACGGCAACAAAGTCGCCGAAGCGGATCCAGAGGTTTTCGAGATCAACGCCGACCCCAGCACTCATTTGGCTTCTCCCCAGGGCGCAGGCAGCCCTCCGGCGGCGCACCGCCGGCCCCGCACGGCCTGCTTCCTATTTCTATTCGTTTGTGATTGCGCCGCAGAGGCACATGGCTGGCCCCCGGACGTGTGCCGGGGGCCAGAGTCTCAAGCGCTCAGATCAGGCGCTCTTGAACTTGTTGACGAACTCGGTGCGCACGTCGGCGTACCAGGGCGCCTCGGCCGGCCAGGGGTTCAGATTGGCCAGGCTGTCGCCCGGATAGGCCTCGGCGAAGTTCTTCTTGTAGACATCGCCGGAGAAGCCGTCGGCGCCCAGCACCGGCGAGTTGTAGCCGTGGCTGTCGATCGCCTTGCCCGCGGGCTCCTGCTGGTAGGCGTAATCGATGAAGGCATAAACCTGCTCTTCATTCTGGGCGCCGACCGGCATCGACATGCCGTCGACCCAGGCCATCGCGCCCTCGACCGGCGCCTGGTAATGCACCGGCTCGCCTGCGGATTTCAGCGCCAAGGGCGGGCCGTCCCAGGTCTGGCCGACCACCACGCCCTCGTTCAGGAGGCCGTTCTTCTGGGTGTCGGCGTCGTTCCAGATCAGCTTGATCCGGTCCTTGCGCGCCACGCACCAGTCGGTGACCTGGCCCCAGACCTTGCGCATGGTTTCCTCGTCCTCGTAAGCGGCCCAGATCGAGCCCGGCTCCATCTCGCCCGAGGCCTCCATGTAAAGCCCGGCCCCCAGCATCATCGAATGCGCCCGGCCCATGGTCTTGCCGGCGTTTTCCTCGCTCCAGACATCGCCGTAAGACGGCGCATCGCCCGCGGGCAGCCATTTGTCGGTGCGGTAGGCGATGCCCTCGGTGCCCCAGATATGCGGCAGCCAGTGCACGCCATTGCCTTCGAAGTTCCAGGCATCGGTGCCGATTTTCGCCATCGCCGGGTTCACCGCGTCAATGTTCACCTTGCTCATATCGAAGGGCTTCAGCAGCTCCAAGGGCCCCCACTGCAGCGACCGGTTGTTGGTGGGGCTGACGATATCAAAGCCCTGGCCCTTGGTGGCCTTCATCTTGTTGATGATTTCCTCGTTGGAGCCGATGCCGGTGTAATTCACCTTGATGCCGGTCTTGGCCTCAAAGCCTGCGATGAATTCCGGCGGCAGGTAGTCCGACCACATCAGGATGTTGATCTCCCCCGACGACGCCAGCGCGCTTTTCGCATAAAGCGGCGCCGCCAAAGCCGCAGCCCCCGC
>NZ_JBHUPT010000123.1:0-320 GCF_049056525.1 Leisingera coralii
AACCATCGTTCTGATGGATCAAAGGCCGGTCATGCACTAACAATCAAACCGGACCACTCAGGTGGGGCTGATCACCCCGATCTGGCCGACCGGGCAATCGTGGTAAACCTGCCAACCATTCCCGCCTCAGACCGCCAGTTCGAAGGTGAGTTCAACCGCGCCCTGGCCGACGCTGCCCCGCGCATCTTTGCCGGTCTGCTGGATGCAGTCTCTGCCGCCCTTGCCAATCTCGGAGCCGTCACCCTGCCGGAACGCCCGCGCATGGCGGACTTTGCTAAGTGGGTCACCGCCGCGGAACCCGCCCTGGGCTGGCCGCAGGG
>NZ_JBHUPT010000124.1:0-3856 GCF_049056525.1 Leisingera coralii
ATCTTTGCCGGTCTGCTGGATGCAGTCTCTGCCGCCCTTGCCAATCTCGGAGCCGTCACCCTGCCGGAACGCCCGCGCATGGCGGACTTTGCTAAGTGGGTCACCGCCGCGGAACCCGCCCTGGGCTGGCCGCAGGGAGCGTTCCTGGACGCCTATGCCGCCAACCGCAAGTGTTCGGATCAAGCCAGCGTCGAAGGCAACCCGGTGGCCCTATCCATCCTGAAGTTCATTGCCGAGGAAAAGCGCTGGTCCGGAACCGTCACCGATCTGAACGCGGCGCTGAGAAACCGCTTCCCGCATCTGACCGACGACCCGGCCAGCTTTCCCCGCCAGGTCAACCGCCTGTCCGGTGCAATCCGCCGCGTCCAACCGCCTCTGCGCCGCATGGGCGTGTCCATCTTCTTTGACCGCCAAGGCCACGCCGGAGAACGCATCCTCAGAATTGAAACTGTATAATCCATCGTCAGCATCGTCAGCAAACTCAAGCGCTGACGATGCTGACGATCAAATCAGAGGCTTCAGATTGGTGTGGAACTCCGAGCTGGCCGTTCATCCGTAAGTTGCCCCTTGCCGATGAACGGAAACCCCGGCGCAAACGAGACCTTCGCGCCCAGCTTAGCCTTCTCACTAGGCTTGCCGCTCTTCAACCACCCAATGCAGGCCAACAACACACCGAATTTTGGCTCCGCAATTGGAGTCAGTGCATCGATATTCCGAACCTTCACGTTCTAACAAGCCTGGTAGTTCCAGGGACTGCGAGCAAGCTGGGCAAGTTAGCCCAACAATCCTGCGTTTAAACTCCCATTGGCCGTCCATTTGGCGAGCAAAATAAATAGCACCACAATTGTCGCACCATATATTGCCATCCTTGTCCAAACTTGCCACGCGCCGCGTCATAGTCTCTCCGCACTCACACGGCAAGTTTACGTTTTCGTTGATATGTAATTTCATAACTCTTTGAGAAAAAATGGGCTCCATTTCTCCTATGACTTTTTGCACCCGATTAAGAACTTCTTCCGGCTCAAGTGCGCGCCCGCTCAGGTGATCCAGCAGAGATGCTTCGTGTAAGAGCTGCCCAAGGTTTCCATTGATCTTATCCATCCTGCGGGCCGTAAGACGTACATCTGAGCCAACTGTCTTGAGCTCACCAACAGCATTTTCGCCTGTTCTCTCCGGACCAATTGATATGGTCCGGCTTTGGTCAACATGCGGATCCATGGATTTCAGGATCTTTATGGCTTTCCCAGGCTGCCAAACCCCAATCTCGCTTGGGGTTAAGTCGGCAGCTTGGGCGCAATCATAGGCTATGCACTCTAAGGCCATCCTCAGCCTAAGCGCCGCATATCTTGGCGCCTCATCGTCATCTGCGTTCAAGACTTTCTTGGCCGCGTCAAAATGAACACGCGCTTTTTGCCAGAAACCAATTTTCGCTTTCGCGCCCATACTCTTCCACCCCGCTCATTTGATGGATACAGGTTAACGTCTCGGTAAAACAGGGCAACGACTACATCAACCCAAAGCGAGCATCACATGGGGGATGCCCAAGATGCTGCCGATGCGGACTCTTCTGCCATTTTTACCGAAGGTGGCCGCTCAACCGCCCTGGCGGACTACCTCCTATGCTGCGGTCAGCACAAAAGTCGCTTAAAAGCGCGCTCACCTTTCACCAGTTCACAGTAACAGCCGCCACCTGATCAAGGTCAACATAAGGCGCTGCTCGCGGTTTGCGCTCAGACGCACCCGCTGAAATCACTTAGCTAAACGTTACCTCCATAAATAGCGATTTCATTAAATTTGCATCTTGGCTACCGCATTCTGGGCCATTCCTTCGGCGCAAGGTAGTTTTCATGGCCTTGGTCGAGGGCACGTAAACGGGTTGCTAAATCGCCCAGGTGCTTTTGCACTTCCTCTCGCAGCTCTGAATCACCGAAAAATCCGAAGTAGTCGTCGATCGCGAACAGACTCAGGTGCGCCAAAGCAGTGATCAATTGTGGTCGAGGATAACACCACTCAATGTTAGGCGAAAACAGTTCGTCACCATCTGTCTTTAAGCAGTGTGAGTAGATGTCTCCCCAAGCGCCATGAACGCTTTGGGACGGCCCGGAAAACGCACCGAGATAAGCGTCGCCCATCCCAAGGTCATCGGCTTTTTCATACAGGTTTTTCCCGCCCCAGCTTCTCTCTCTGTAACCGTCTAGGTCGTTTGGGCTGAGCCCGGCACGCGCATAAGCACGATCAATCGACCGCATCATTCGGTCTTCGATTGGCAATATCACCCCACCGCGTGCCGCGATGTTTTGATCCATCTTCTTGCGCAGCTTGATCTCGTGCTTGAATGAGTTCTTTACGTAGGAGGCAACTAGATCAGGACTGAAGTGTTTTATTAAGTATCGTATTGTAACGACCGTCTCGAAGACTAATCGGGCGAAAATAAAACTAGTATCGCGCCTTCGCTGGACCGTTTGATCCAGGAAGGCCGAAATCATCTTGTAAAGACGAGCCATGTTTCCACCTATAGCGGCGGTATCTCGATCCCATTTTTCTTGCTTCCCAAGCGTGTTCGCAGCGATGCAAACATAACAACCCGCCTCAACTAGTAGTGACACCCCCAGCCCGATGAAGTCGTTTTCATCGGCAAACCCCTCAACTTCTTCTTGGGTGACCAAAGGTTTCTCGATCTCTTCAAAGGCCTTGAGAACAGGATGAATTTCATCAATTGTGCCATTGCTCATTATTGCTCCTACTCGTTCTTTGCCTGGATTTTGCGAGCATAATCCCCGTATATCTTGTATATTATGGCCACAGTGTAGGCCAACTGCGATCCTAGGGCCGCATTTGCTCATTCGCTCCGAGCGCTTCGCCGTCGCGGAGAAGGTCTGTTTTCCCGCCCTCCCTGCGGGACCGGTGTAGGTCGAACGGCGGCATGGATCGCATCCGCTTCGGGCTCCTGCTGTGCGGGTCCGATAACGGGTTGCCTAGGCAGTGTCGATGGACGGACAACGATTGGAAAAGCTGTAGCTTCAGCGAGGCGTGGACTTGCAATATTTTCGGCCCGACAATATGAACAGCGCGTACGAATTCAGGGTTCGGCTGTTGTGACCTTGGATATCTCCTTCGGAGACGTTGGGGCGTGGTTGTTCATCACTTGGCTCTGCATCGACTGGGTTGTTAACTTGGAGGTACACATGGGCACAATTTTGACTGCTGCGTTTAAAACGGGAATGGATGTTCTGACGGTGCTGCGGGGCCAGGTGGGAAAAGAACAACCACGCCTATCAACGAGATGAAGAAGAGTTATTCAGCGTCGATGCCGGAAGCCCGTTAAGGCCGTTCGAGTCGGCCACCCCGCTCCAATTAGAGCCCCGGCCTAAGCGTCGGGGCTTTTTATTCGCGGACCCGCAACCGGCTGATACGGCCCTAATTGTCAGTACTGCGATGTAGCTCAACTGAATTAGGCGTAGCTCTAACGAGGGGCCAGATACCAGTTCAAGCCTCCTTTAAGCAGACTTTCTCCTTCCCTCTCCAAGGCAGTCATTTGACGAAACTGCAGAATAACGACGCGGGATATGCGGTTGATCAGTAGCCCGGCGTGACTTTGCAGCGGCCGGTACCTGCAGCTGAGCCGCCGTGTCCTGGCTGGTGGGAGCACCTGGCGCCTCAACGCCGCCCCGGGCCGGGCTGCGGCGGCTGGCAGGCCCTGCTAGCGGCCCGGAACGTAGCACTGCTGTAGCACCAGGGCTTGCAACACAAACGCAGGAAGCGCCCCTTTGGGCGCTATCGTGTTGTTTTATCTGTTAGATTTTGGTTGCGGGAGCAGGATTTGAACCTGCGACCTTCAGGTTATGAGCCTGACGAG
>NZ_JBHUPT010000125.1:0-3882 GCF_049056525.1 Leisingera coralii
TCCGGCCATGGGAGGGAGTATGTCTTGACGTTTGTGAAGAACTTCATGGCTTCGATGACGCCTTCCTTGACGCCGTTGCCTGAGTCCTTGATGCCGCCGAAAGGGGACATTTCGATGCGGTAGCCGGGCTGCTCCCAGATGTTGCAGGTGCCCACGTCCAGACCGTTGATATAGGCAATGGCCCGGTTCAGGTCGTTGGTGCAGACGCCCGAGGACAGTCCGAACCGGGTCGAGTTGGAGATCCGCATCACCTCGGCATCGTCGTCCGGCACCCGGACGATCGGGATGATCGGGCCGAAGGTCTCCTCCATCACCAGCTCGCTGCTGTGCGGCACCCTGTCCACCACGATCGGCGGCAGCAGCGCGCCCTGGCGGGCGGGGTGGTAGAGGATCTCGGCGCCGTCCTTCGCCGCCTGCAGCACCCGGGTCTCGAACAGCTCGGCGGCCTGCGCGTGGATCACGCAGCCCAGTTCGGTCTCCGGGTCCTGCGGATCGCCAAATTTAATCTTCTTGGCCTTTTCCAGCACCCGCGGCACAAAGCGGTCCGCAACGCTCTCCTGCACCAGGATGCGCTTGATCGCGGTGCAGCGCTGGCCGGAGTTGCCGGTGGCGCCGGCCACCGAAATCGCCGCCGCCTTGTCCAGGTCATCGTCACTCAGGTCATTGCAGACGATCAGCGGGTCGTTGCCGCCCAGCTCCAGCGCCTGGCGCTTGTAGACGCCTTTCTCGGCAATCATCCTGCCCACCGGCACGCCGCCGGTGAAGGTGATGATGTCGATGTTTTCATTGGTGATCATCTCGCCGCCGATGTCCTGCGGCCAGCCGGTCACCACCTGGAACATCTCCGGCGGCAGCCCGGCTTCATAGAGGATATCGGCCAGCGCGATGCAGGTGAGCGGCGTCAGCTCGGTTGGCTTGCAGACCATGCAATTGTTGGTGGCAATCGACGGCGCGATCTTGTGGCTGACCATGTTCAGCGGATGGTTGAACGGGGTGATCGCCGAGATCGCCCGGACCGGCTCGCGCCTGGTGAAGATCTTGCGCGGCTTGCCGTTGTGGGTGAGGTCGCAGGAGAAGATCTCACCATCATCCTTCAGCGCCTCGGCCGCGGCAAACTGATAGACGTCCTGGGCGCGCCTGGTCTCGTAATTCGCGTGCTGGCGGCAGATGCCCAGCTCCAGCGTCAGCCACTTGGCCAGGTATTCACGGCGCTCGCCGATCAGCTCCCCGGCCCGCTGCAGGATTTGGCTGCGCTCATAGCGGGTCAGTTTCGGCGTGTAGTTCGCGGCGATGTCAAAGGCCATGCGGGCGTGCTCGGCCTGGCCTGCGGGCACGGTGCCGGCCAGCTCGCCGGTATAGGGGTAATGGACCGGCACGGTGTCTTGAGTAAAGACCGCCTCGCCGCCGATGCGCATGCCTTCGTTGCGGATGTCGATAGTGCTCATGAGATCCCCCGCTGGTTCACTGCGCCGCCGCGGTGCAGGCGTAGAAGAAAGCGTCAAAGTTGCGCAGATCCCCGGGCTGCTCCGGCAGATCGAGGACGCGGTTGACGATAAAGGGCACCTCCTGCTCGGTCAGCCCGCCGTGGCTGCGCAAAGGCTCCTTCAGCGCCGCCAGGTCGTGGCGGTGGGCCGAGGTGCCGATGCAGATATTCTCGCCGGAGATCATCACGATGTCCCCAATGCGGTCGCCGGGCAGCTCGAAGCGGCGGATGGCTTCTTCCTTGTCCGCCACCAGGATCAGCTCCTCGCGGGCGGCGAGCCGGGCCATGATCTCCGCCCGGTCCGCCCCCTCGGGCAGATACACGGTTGCGAAAGACCCCAGCGCCCCGTGGTGCACCACGTAAGGATCGGTGATCGGCAGGATCACCCGCGCCTGGCCCTCGCCCAGCCAATCGTCCATCAGGTCCTGGGCATAGATCACGCTGGGCGACCCGTCGGCATGGTGCTTGGGCTTCATGCCGTGGTCGGCGGTCACCACGATGGCCGCGCCCATTTCATCCAGTTGCGCCAGGTACCTGTCGAACATCGCATAGAAGTCCAGCGCGCCCTGCTGGTCGGGGGCGAACTTGTGCTGGATGTAATCGGTGGTCGAGAGATACATCACGTCCGGGCGGAACTCCTGCAACAGCTTCACCCCGGCGGCAAAGACAAACTCGCTCAGCTCCGCCGAGTAGACCTCCGGCACCTCCATGCCCAGCCAGGCGCTGGCGTTGTCGATGCCGTGCTCCGCCCTGGTGGTCCCGCCCGAGCGCTCCGAGGAGAAGGCCACCGCCCGGTCCTCGTCGAACCGCAGCCCGGCGCCCAAGAGCGCCCGCAGCTTGTCCTTGGCGGTGACCATGGCGACGCGGCAGCCCGCCTCGTAGAACTGCGAGAAGATGGTCGGCGCCCGCAGGAACCGCACGTCGTTCATCATCACCTCTTCGCCCGTATCCGGGTCGATCAGGTAGTTGCCGCAGATGCCATGCACCGCGGGCGGGCGGCCGGTCGCGATGCTGAGGTTGTTGGGATTGGTGAAGGAGGGGATCACCGAATGCGCCAGCCGGTCGGTGCCGGTCCCGCGGATCCGCTTCAGCGCGGGCATCAGCCCCTTGGCGATGGCAACGTCCAGGTACTCCGGCTCGCAGCCATCGAGGCAGATGGCAATCGCCGGAACCTTGGGGGCGGGGTAGCTGCGCCCGTTGGCAGTGACAGGCCCGGTTACTGGCCCGGTGACAGGCCCGGCGAGGGGGGTTCCAGTGGTCATGTCGTGCAGTCCTTTATCTCTCAGGCGTGTCTTCAGGCGGCCAGTTTGGCACGTTCTTCCAGGGCCGCGGCGGGCGGCGCCGCGCTGGCGACGCCCATTTCGGCCAGGGTTTCCCGGGCGGCGGCGGCAACCCGCCGCATCACATGCTCGTCCATCTGCCCGATGCAGCCGATGCGGAAGCTGTCCGCCACCGTCAGCTTGCCCGGGTAAAGGATGAAGCCCCTGGCCTTCATCAGGTCATAGAAGCGGCTGAACACGAAGTTCCCGTCGGCCGGGCAAAAGAACGTGACGATGATGGGCGACAGCCAGCGGCTGTCCAGCAGGGTCTCGAACCCCAGCTCCCGCATCCCCGCCACCATCACATCGCGGTTGCGGGTGTAGCGCGCGCCGCGCGCCGCCACGCCGCCCTCCGCCTCATGCGCCCGCAGTGCTTGCAGGAAGGCGGCCACCACATGGGTCGGCGGGGTGAACCGCCACTGGCCGGTTGTCTCCATCGCCGCCCATTGCGCATGCACGTCCAGCGACAGCGAGTGGCTGTTGCCCCTGGCCGCCTCGATTTCCTCTTTGCGGGCAAGCACAAAGCCAAAGCCCGGCACCCCCTCGATGCATTTGTTGGCCGAGGACACCATCGCCTCGTACCGGATCTGCGCGGGCTGCAATTCGATCGCGCCAAAGGCCGACATCGAGTCGACCAGCAGCTTGCGCCCCGCCGCATATGTCGCCTCGGAGATCTCCGCGACCGGGTTCAGAATGCCCGAGGAGGTCTCGCAATGGACCGCCACCACATGGGTGATCGCCGGATCCTCGGCCAGGATCCGCGCCACCTCCGCGCCGCGCGGCGGCAGGTAGTCGCCCTTGTCCAGCACCACGTGCGCGCGGCCCAGGTACCTGAGCGTCTGCGCCGCCCGCTGCCCGTAGGCGCCGTTGGCCAGCACCAGCGCCTTGCCGTCCCGCGGAAGGAAAGAGCCCAGCATCGCCTCCACCGCATAGCTGCCCGAGCCCTGCACCGGCACGCAGTCAAAGCCTTCCGCGCCTGCGCCCAAGAGCGCCAGCAGGCGGCGGCGGATCTCGCGGGTCATGGCGCGGAAATCATCATCCCAGCTGCCCCAGTCCCGCAGCATCGCCTGTTTCACCGCA
>NZ_JBHUPT010000126.1:0-3721 GCF_049056525.1 Leisingera coralii
TCCCGGTCATGGACTTACCGGCAAGAAGAATACCGGCGATCCCGGGGACAGAGCCCCGATTACGCCATCTGAACGAGCACTTGTTTGCGAGCCTGCGCCATGCCCGTCACCTGATCCACGCCTGGCGCGACGACTACAATCACCACCGCCCGCATTCGAGTCTCGACGGGCTCACCCCGCGGGAGTATCACCAACGGTCAAGAGAGGACCAAACCCTGAACAGAGCGAACTGAAATACGCGGACTCTAAGGGGAGCACGTCAGATGGTGACTGCAGGCCCCATGGCTCTGGAAGTGCCAAGGTTACGCTGCAGCTGCTGGATCGAACCTGGCTTGGGCGATCATTCTCCAACAGACTGCACTGCAGAGAAGGATAGTTCGTGCAGATTTCTAGATATCCCAAGTAGCTTCTTCACTTACGATCTTCCGGAGCACGGCGATTGCTTTGTCCAGAGCTGGGTGGGGGATATCCGCGGGGCGGACGATATACATGGGATACGCGAACGTTGCAGCTTCTTTGACCATGCCGATTTGACCTGTTCTCAAATAGGGAGGGGCCGCGCTTTGCCTGCCATATGCGGCCCCGCCATTCTTGAGGACGTGCTTCGCTGCAAGGGGTCCGTAGTCAAAGGACAGTGAGGCCCCTTCGAATCGAGGGTAGCTTTGCCTGAATGTCGCATTGAAGGCCTCTCCCCAGTCTACATATGCAAACCTTGGGTCGTATACAGAGCGGATGCTAGGATCCGTCGTGTACAGCGCGAGCCGATCCTCCATCAGCAGATCTGCCTTCAATCCCGCTCTTTCGGGGGGCGCATGCATCAAAGCCACATCAATTGTCCCCTCAGAAAACCGGTCGATCAGGTCTCCAGGAATATCAACTTTGCTGCGCAGCGCAGTTTCCGGCATCTCAACCGTCAAACGGCTGATCCATCTGCTCATCCAGGTGGCTGCTACATTCACCTCAGCGCCTAGCAAAAGAACGGAAGAAAAGCCTTCCGGGACGGCAAGGTCGCTTTTCAGGCGCTCCCCAAGCTGAACAAAAGTAGGAGCTTGCCGCAGAAAGAGTTTGCCTGACCTGGTTAACACCGCTCCCGATTTGCGTCTGATCAGAAGCTGTCTCCCGAGGTTTTCCTCAAGCTTTTTGATGCGTGCGCTGACCGTGGTCTGGGCAACGTTAAGCCTCGCTGCAGCTTGTCCGAAGTTTCCCGCCGAGGCAACTTCGATGAAAGTTTTCACAACGTCGGTGTCCACAATAGCCTCCGTGAAGCAGTATTGTTGCTCATACGCAGCGAAATAAATCATTGTACAATTAGATGGAAGGGGGGGTATCAAAAATTAGTGAAGAATTCACCGGTAGAGTGATCTTGAATGTCGAGCAAGATTATCGAATTTCCAGCGCGCGCAAAGTTGCAGCTGCATGATTGGAGGGTTTTTATCCTCTCAAGAAGTAGTCGCGGAGTTTATTTTGATCAAATTCCAAGGCGTGCGAACCCGTTTTCTGCGAACACAAACATACCAGATACTTGCGAAGTTAAGCTCCAAGGAGAGAAAAATCTCACAATAGGCGTTTTAGATAATATTAGGATAGGGGTTTGGGGGCGCCTCCTGGCTGCCTGTCGCGATATGTTCGCTCCCTTGAGCACCGGTCAGCGTTTGAAATCACCACCTTCGGAGCTTGAAAATTCTCGTGGAGATGACGTTGAGCCGGGTACCTACGGAGGGGGCGCTGAAGTTCCAGAGGCACATTGGAGCACCCTAAAGAGGCCTGATGTCCTTTGGGAGTTTCTTGATGCAGAATCTGAAAAAATATCTAATAACAAAGGCTTGGTCTTAGAAAGGCCGACTCTCATAATTTGCTCAACCCTTACATGCGGGCGCCGGTTAGCCCGCTACTTCACATCTCAAGGCGTAGAAGCACACCTAGTCACAGACGTGGACGAAGGGTTTGGCGTTCTCCAGGGGCAACCGGATGCCTGGTCCATGGCCATTCTGGATCTCGATAGTTTCGGAGGCATTCTGGAGTTGTCCGATGACCTTATGGACTTCCGGATCGAAGCTCCGGAGGTGCCTGTTCTTTTGCTGTCATCTGGGTTCTCCCGGGATGATTTGACGGAGGAGCGTTTGCCAATGTGTGACGCTTCAATTCGAAGCCCGGCTCTTTCCCTTTCTATTCTTAATGGGGCGAAGGCTGCAATTGAGAATAATAAATCTTGGCGCCGCCGTTGCAAAATACCTAGTCACTGATGGGGTGATTTCATCGGCCGCCCGTATTGTTCTAATAGGAGAGACGGATGAAATGAATGTGGCTGCAGATCGGGCAATGAAGCTTGCATTGCTTTCCACATTCTGTGTTTTGATTATTATTGCCCCTAGTTGGGCAATTTCAGGTAATGCAAGTAAAGACCCGCGCCCTGAAATTTTTAATGCTATTGGAAAAATTCATATTGGCGGGCTTAACTTTTGTACGGGCACCCTCGTCAGACCAGACTTGGTCGTCACTGCCGCACACTGCCTGTCAGATCGGGAGACCAAAGCTGTCTTCCGCCCCGAAGACGTATCAGTACACTTCGCGGTGTATGGAAAGAGATCAAGGCTCACCAGAATTGCCAAGAAGCTTGTGACGCACCCAAAGTATCGCTTCAGTGATCCGGCCGAGAACAATCTGCGAACTGACATTGCTTTCCTGCTTCTCGATCAGCCCGTGCCAGAAGATGTTGTGGAACCCATTCCGATTGCAGCGGGCTTGCAGCGGCAGGCGAAAGTCTCCATCCTATCCTATAGCCAACATAGACGAAGAGACCTAAAAATAGACAATGATTGCAATTTTCTAGGCGCAAGCCATCTTGCAGTTGCTTTTTCCTGCAAAGTCGATTTCGGCGCGTCCGGGGCACCAGTGATTTCATGGAGCGGAGAACACGAGCCAAGCCTGGTTTCAATCATTGCAGCCAAAGCCATGATGGGCGAAGAGCCTGTGGCGCTCGGCGCGGTAATTGATGCGGCCGCAGTTGCAGTTTTACGCAGCGTAAGCTGCGCGCCCGGACAGCCAATTTATTGTTAGGATCAAGGGACAAAAGTTGCTTTGGCGTGTTCTCAGGAAAATAAATTTCCGCGAGGGAAAGCCTATCTTTCTCCAAATAATGCATCTCCAATAAACCTTTTACGTCAGATCTGCCGGCCAACTGCTGATCGGGCCGCAGTGGGGAAATTCCCTGATCGACTGCGTCACACAAAAGCATATGCACACTCACGATAATATCGCGCCAGTCAACTCACACCCCAATCATCCGGTCTAGAGGCAAAGGGGTCCGTTGCATTAACGGCAGAGAGCTGTGTTTGTCGTCGGCTTTGCTCGGTTATCACGCAGCCTCCTGGAACAGTTTGTCGATGAAGGCGATCTCGTTGATCACCCCGGTTTCACAATTCTCGAATTGGCCTTTTCGAATGGTGCGGAAGGTTTCGATGCCAGCGAGCGCGGCCTTGGCTCCGGCAAGCGTCTGGAACCCGCGCATGGGACGCAATCGCTGCTTCAGTGCGGCATGATCACTCTCGATCCGATTGTTCAAATACTTGCGGTCAACGTGGCGGATAGCATTATCAGGCCCGAGTCGGCCGTTGATCTCGCCGATCGCCTTTGCATAGCTGTGCGCCTTGTCGGTGACGATTGTAAGCGGCTGATAACACCGAACGGTGTCTCGCGCTTGGCGCAGAAATGCCCTCGCTGC
>NZ_JBHUPT010000127.1:0-2801 GCF_049056525.1 Leisingera coralii
CTTTCCAAAAGGGCTCCGCCCGTTCGCGGGGGAAACGCTCCACTGGAGCGTTTCCAGGAACCCCGCTCACCCCGCCGGAGGCATCCGGCGGGAGCTGGTCAGGTCAGCGCTCGGCGTTCCGCGCTCAGGCGGTCAGGCCTTCCGGCTCGGACAGGTTGTTGGCGCGGCAGGCGGCGGTCACCGTGTTCGCCAGCAGGCAGGCGATGGTCATCGGGCCGACGCCGCCCGGCACCGGGGTGATGGCGCCGGCGCGCTCCGCGGCGGAGGCAAAATCCACGTCGCCCACCAGCACGTTCTTGCCGTCGCGCTCGATGCGGTTGATGCCGACGTCAATCACCGTCGCACCTTCCTTGATCCAGTCGCCCGGCACCATCTCCGGACGGCCCACCGCCGCCACCACGATGTCGGCGCGGCGCACCACGTCCGGCAGGTCCTTGGTGCGCGAATGCGCGATGGTCACGGTGCAGCTGTCGCCCAGGAGAAGCTGCGCCATCGGCTTGCCGACGATGTTGGAACGGCCGATCACCACCGCATCCATGCCCGACAGCGAGCCGTGGTGCTCACGCAGCATCATCAGGCAGCCCAGCGGGGTGCAGGGCACCATCGACTTCTGGCCGGTGCCCAGCAGGCCGACGTTGGAGATGTGGAAGCCGTCCACATCCTTTTCCGGCGCGATCGAGTTGATCACCAGATCCTCGTCCAGATGCCCCGGCAGCGGCAGCTGCACCAGGATGCCATGCACCGAGGGGTCGTTGTTCAGCTGATCGATCAGCGCCAGCAGATCCTTTTCCGAGGTGCCCGCGTCCAGCTTGTGCTCGAACGAGTTCATGCCCACCTCGACGGTGCTCTTGCCCTTGGAGCGGACATAGACCTGGGAGGCCGGATCCTCGCCCACCAGCACCACCGCCAGGCCGGGGGTGATGCCGTTTTCCTCTTTCAGCCGCGCCACATGCTCGGCCACCTGGCCGCGCACCTTGGCCGCAAAGGCCTTGCCGTCAATCACTGTTGCTGCCATTGCTCTCTTCCTTTCCGCCGGGGGGCCGCCCCCGGATCCGGTCCCGTCATCTCAAAGCTTCAGCGGCCCGGGTGTCCCCGGGCCGCTGCATTCCGTTTGCGCTGGCTCAGAACAGGCCTTCGATCTGGCCGTCCGCATTCAGGCGGATGGTTTCCGCCGCCGGGGTGCGCGGCAGGCCCGGCATCGTCATGATCTCGCCGCAGACCACCACGATGAAGCCAGCACCGGCGCTGAGGCGCACTTCGCGCACCGGCACCGAATGGCCCACCGGCGCGCCGCGCAGCGACGGGTCGGTCGAGAAGGAGTACTGGGTCTTGGCCATGCAGACCGGCAGGTTGCCGTAGCCCGCCTCTTCCCATTCCTTCAGCTGGTTGCGGATCTTGTTGTCCGCCAGCACCTCGTCGGCGCGGTAGATACGCTTGGCGATGGTTTCGATCTTCTCGAACAGCGGCATCTCGTCCGGGTAGATCGGCGAGAAGTTGGCGGTGCCGGAATCGGCCAGCTCGACAACTTTCTGGGCCAGATCGGCAGAGCCCTCGGAGCCCAGTTCCCAGTGGCGCGACAGCACCGCTTCGACGCCGTGGGAGGCGCAGTAGGCTTTGACGGCGTCAACTTCCGCATCGGTGTCGGTGACGAAGTGGTTGATCGCAACCACCACCGGCACGCCGAAGGATTTGACGTTCTCGATGTGGCGGCCGAGGTTGGCGCAGCCGGAGTTCACCGCGTCGACGTTCTCGGCGCCCAGGTCCGCCTTGGCAACGCCGCCGTTCATCTTCATCGCGCGCACGGTGGCGACCAGCACCACTGCGGAGGGTGCGATGCCTGCCTTGCGGCACTTGATGTTCATGAACTTCTCGGCACCGAGGTCAGCGCCGAAGCCTGCCTCAGTAACGACGTAGTCGGCCACTTTCAGCGCGGTCTTGGTGGCGATCACCGAGTTGCAGCCGTGCGCGATGTTGGCGAAGGGGCCGCCGTGCACGAAGGCCGGGTTGTTTTCCAGGGTCTGCACCAGGTTCGGCTGCATCGCGTCTTTCAGCAGCACGGTCATCGCGCCTTCGGCCTTGATGTCGCGGCAGTAGACCGGGGTCTTGTCGCGGCGGTAGGCCACGATGATGTCGCCCAGGCGCTTTTCCAGGTCCTTCAGGTCGGTCGCCAGGCAGAGGATCGCCATCACTTCCGACGCCACGGTGATGTCAAAGCCGGCTTCGCGCGGGAAGCCGTTGGAGACGCCGCCCAGCGAGGCGGTGATCTGGCGCAGGGCGCGGTCGTTCATGTCGACCACACGGCGCCAGGCGACGCGGCGGGTGTCGATGTCCTGCTCGTTGCCCCAGTAGATGTGGTTGTCGATCATCGCCGACAGCAGCGAGTGGGCCGAGGTGATGGCGTGGAAGTCGCCGGTAAAATGGAGGTTCATTTCCTCCATCGGCACCACCTGGGCGTAGCCGCCGCCTGCGGCGCCGCCCTTCATGCCGAAGTTCGGGCCCAGCGACGCTTCGCGGATACAGATCATCGCGTTCTTGCCGATCCGGTTCAGCCCGTCGCCCAGGCCCACGGTGGTGGTGGTCTTGCCTTCGCCTGCCGGGGTCGGGTTGATCGCGGTCACCAGGATCAGTTTGCCATCGGCCTTGTCCTGCACCGAGTTGATGAACCGCTGCGACACCTTCGCCTTGTCGTGGCCGTAGGGCAGCAGATCGTCATTGGAAATCCCGATCTTCGCACCAATCTCCTGGATCGGCTTCTTCTGCGCTTCCCGCGCGATCTCAATGTCACTCTTGTAGCTCATGGC
>NZ_JBHUPT010000128.1:0-2433 GCF_049056525.1 Leisingera coralii
AGGTCTGCTCATGCATCCCAGCTACCACGCTGGATTCATGAGATGAATCCCACACGGGATTTGTGCAACAAAGCCTGTCTGCATAATAGCCCCAGTTGAGGCCGCAATGATGCCAATTAAAATCAACGTATCAACGTTGATAAGAGGACCAGCTTTTGGCAAATTTCTACCCGCCAGCAGTGCACCATAGAATTTTGGAACTGGAATTACGCCCTGCATTGAGCGATAGAACTCTGGAAGAGGAGCCTCAACCTCAGGGAAGCGAGCAGAGCAACTCCTTGGGTCTTCTTTTCCAGCAAACAAATAGGGGCGTTCCTTCGCTGTTAGAGATATTTCACGCCTTATCGCCGTGAAGTTCGCATACGGGCCTAGATGCGTTTCCCCCTCTGCACGGTACCCTTGCGCCCAGCCATCAACAAAAACTCTTGTCCGGTAGCAAATCTGCTTGTCAGAGTAGCGCCCAACCATGGATTGAGTGCAGTTTGCAAGCAGCATTCCCAACACAGAAAGGATCAGCAGAAACCATCGAATACTCATTAACTAAGATCCTCCTTAGCTGGACTCTCCAGTTACCGGGATCTGCCCCCACGCAACTCGAAAAATACCTCCCGAAGGCTTGGGGAGATCTTTGCGATCCACAAGTTTAGACGACACCTCAAAGTCTTCGTTGATCCGGACAACCAAGAGCTTGTTAAAGTTGCCGCTGGTTTTGACAGTCACGACATCATTTTTCTTAAATGGTGTGATCGTTTTTACTTCAACGAAGTCCTTACCGAGCCTTCCGTCTGAACCCTGAGCGTAATTTTTGTTCAAAGTGATCCCGTAGGTGATAGCCGCAAACAGTTCGCCGATATCGCCGTAGAGGTTCAGATGGAAACCAGTTTCCCAGTGGTACTGCTCTGCCAAAGATAGCAGCTCTTCAAAATATGGGATTAGGGAGCGTTTAGCATTGGGGTACTTTGCACCCCACTCCTTGCATCGAACCTGTTCCTCGATTTCTGACCAAGTGACCCACTCGCCATCGTCATAAAAGGCCCGATTGGCCCAAATTTCATCCTCCCGCGCCTGCTGTTCTGCGGCTAGCCGTTCCTCAAGGAAATTCACGCAGTGCCTCCTTTGTTGGACTAAACAGAGCCCTGTTCGCGCCGCTTAAGTTCTTCAAGGATGATGCTATAGGCAAACGCAGATTCTTGCGCCTGATCTCCCCAACTCTTGAAGCTGCCATCGGGATAAACATCGCGGTCTCGAAACCTCTCATGCCAACTTTGGTCTGTCGAGATGATAATCGGTTCCGGCGCTCCTTCGAACTGACCGGCGGTCACGTCAACGATAACCCTGCCCTGCTCCAGCCAAGCATGAGACCGAACGCCGTCACGGCCCACAACATAAGCGAAAACGCCGAACCCACTAGCATGCAGGTATTCCGCCAGGATCTCAGAAGCCGCGCCGCAACTACCATTTGGATAGTCATCGAACTGAACGCCAAGCCGCGCAGAGCAGGCCCTAGTTGCGGCGTCGAAGCGCTCGGCATACTCCCTTAATAGGCGTAGCTTCAAAGGGCCTCTCCCTATCTGGATCAAACCAGCTTGAACAAGAACGCCAATGCAGGGACACCAACCACTCCGGAATACAGCACTAGATACAACCCCGACTGGCCCCTCTGCTTTCCACACGCCCAAGTTAAGCAGCCACCAAACAGAATAATGAAAATCCAATTCAGCATGGGCATACCTCGTGTCGATCTGGATCATTGCCGGTGTAGCCGCACTGCTGGCAGATTTCGCAGCTGAATGCATCGCTGTACCACATACCACAAAAACTTCCGCAAGACGGGCAACACTCTTCAGGTCCTAAATCCACCCAAGATGCTCCCCTTGCAAATTCTGGAACCCCATCCCTGTCATTTCCCACGAACTCGTAAGCAGCATGATCACTCGGTAGATATCCCATTGCTCCAGCAGCTTTCAGGCTAGGAAGGATCTCTAGGACATCTATATCAAACCATTCACCTTGGCGTCGTCGCCCATGGAACTGTTGGTGAAGATCTTTTTCTAACGCTATCTCATCACCTGAATGAATGTAGCCCAAAAGCAGAAGGGGATTTGGGTTTCCAGTCTGCAGATCACGCTTCCGTCTCTCAATATTTTTCGCTCGTCCGATCTTAATCGGGCCAAACTCAGCGCCCTCAATGGAAATGAAGTAGACCGGCATACTTGGTGCGCTCCCTTACTGGAAGACCTTTTTTGTCTCGGCCTCTTCTTTCGTATCGGCCAAGAACGGAACACCCACGTCACCATCTCGCTTGTCAAGTTCGCGGGCCGACATAGCCGATTCGCGGCTAGAATAAGGACCGCATATTGATCCTCCCCCAGTGAAGTGGTCCGCCGTTATGTTTAGGAAAACGGAGGATCAGAATGGGAACGAAGCGGCACA
>NZ_JBHUPT010000129.1:0-2412 GCF_049056525.1 Leisingera coralii
TTCTGCTGCGCCTGCGCCACCGCCATGCCGTAGCCGGGGATGATCACCACGCTGTCGGCCTCCTCCAGCGCCGCCGCCACGCCGTCGGCGTCGATGGCGATCTGCTCGCCGTCGATCTCCATCGCCGGACCGGAGGTGCCGCCGAAGCCGCCCAGGATCACCGAGATGAAGGAGCGGTTCATCGCCTTGCACATGATGTAGCTGAGGATCGCACCCGAGGAGCCGACCAGCGCGCCGACCACGATCAGCAGGTCATTGCCCAAGCTGAAGCCGATCGCCGCCGCGGCCCAGCCGGAGTAGCTGTTCAGCATCGACACCACCACCGGCATGTCGGCGCCGCCGATGCCCATGATCAGGTGGTAGCCGATGAACAGCGCCGCCAGGGTCATCAGCAGGAGCGGCAGGAAGCCGCCGGAGTTGAAGTACCAGATCAGGCAGAGGAAGGAGAGCCCGGCGGCGCTGGCGTTCAGCATGTGGCCGCCCGGCAGCTTGGTCGCGGCCGAGGTGACCTTGCCCGCCAGCTTGCCGAAGGCAATCACGGAACCGGTGAAGGTGATGGCGCCGATGAAGATGCCGAGGAAGAGTTCCACGCGCAAAAAGGCAATCTCGGCCGGGGTTTTCTTGGCAATCAGCTTGGCAAAGGTGCCGAGCTCCCCGGTGCTTGCGGCTGCCGCTACATTTCCGATCTCGAAATGGGCGATGAAGCCGACGAAGACCGCGGCCAGGCCGACCAGCGAGTGCATCGCGGCAACCAGCTGCGGCATCTCGGTCATCTGCACCCGCTTGGCGACATAGGTGCCGATGAGGCCGCCGCCCGCGATCAGCAGGACCGACAGCAGCCACAACCCCGAGCCGGGGCCGATGAGGGTGGCAAAAACCGCCAGCCCCATGCCGGCAATGCCGTACCAGACCGCGCGTTTGGCGCTTTCCTGGTTGGAGAGCCCGCCCAGCGACAGGATGAAGAGAACAGCCGCAACGACATAGGCGGCGGTGGTGAAACCGTAATCCATGTGCCCGGCCTCCTTAAGATTTCTGGAACATGGCGAGCATGCGCCGGGTGACGAGGAAGCCGCCGAAGATGTTGATCCCGGCCATGAAGACGCTGAGCGCCGCCAGGAGGATCACCAGGAACGAGCCGGAGCCGATCTGCATCAGCGCGCCCAGGATGATGATCGAGGAGATCGCGTTGGTGACCGCCATCAGCGGCGTGTGCAGCGAGTGCGCGACGCCCCAGATCACCTGGAAGCCCACGAAACAGGCCAGCGCAAAGACGATGAAATGCTGCATGAAGCTGACCGGCGCAAACAGCCCGACCAGCAAGAGCAGCGCGCCGCCGCCTGCCAGCATCGTGACCTGGCTCCTGGTCTGCGCCTTGAAGGCCTCAACCTCCTTGGCGCGTTTTTCCTCCGGCGTCAGCTCCTTCACCTCGGGCTTCTTCTGCACCGCAATCGCCTGCACCTTGGGCGGCGGCGGCGGGAAGGTGATCTCGCCCTCAAAGGTCACGGTGGCGCCGCGGATCACGTCGTCCTCCATGTTGTGGTTGACCAAACCGTCTTTGTCCGGCGTCAGGTCGGCCATCATGTGGCGGATGTTGGTCGCGTAAAGCGACGAGGACTGCGCCGCCATCCGGCTGGGGAAGTCGGTGTAGCCGATGATGGTGACGCCGTTGTCCGTCACCACTTTCTCGTCCTTCACCGTGCCCTCGACGTTGCCGCCGCGCTCCGCCGCCAGGTCGACAATCACCGAGCCCGGCTTCATCGCCGCCACCATGTCGGCGAGCCACAGCTTGGGCGCCTCGCGGTTGGGGATCAGCGCGGTGGTGATGACGATGTCGATCTCCGGCGCCAGCTCGCGGAATTTGGCGAGCTGCGCTTCGCGGAATTCCGGCGAGGAAACAGCGGCATAGCCGCCGGTGGCGGCGCCGTCCTGCTGCTCCTCCTCAAAGTCGAGATAGACGAACTCGGCGCCCATGGACTCGACCTGCTCGGCCACTTCCGGGCGCACGTCGAAGGCATAGGTGACGGCGCCCAGCGAGGTCGAGGTGCCGATGGCGGCCAGACCCGCCACCCCGGCGCCGACCACCAGAACTTTTGCGGGCGGCACCTTGCCTGCAGCGGTGATCTGGCCGGTGAAGAAGCGGCCGAAGTTGTTGCCCGCCTCGATCACCGCGCGGTAGCCCGCGATATTGGCCATCGAGCTGAGCGCGTCCATCTTCTGCGCGCGGGAGATCCGCGGCACCATTTCCATGGCGATGACATTGGCGCCCTTGGACTTGGCGAGCTCCATCCCCTCTTCGTTTCCGGCCGGATTGAAGAAGGAAATCAGCGTCTTGCCCTTGGTCAGCCGCTTCAGCTCGGTGGCGTCGGGCTGGCGCACCTTGGCGACGATATCGGACGCCTTCCACAGCGCCGC
>NZ_JBHUPT010000130.1:0-1606 GCF_049056525.1 Leisingera coralii
CCGTTTGCGGCCATCACCGGCAGCGCCATCACGTCGATGCCGGTCAGGAACACGATCATGGTGGCGCGGAACACCGCGGGCGGCACCGGCTGCGCGGTCAGGAAGGCCGCCACCGGCAGGCCGCCGACGCCGGCGCTGTTGGCGATGCCGGCAATGGCGCCCACGCCGATATTGCCGTTGCGCCCGACCGGGCGCGCCAGCTGCCAGCCGCTCAGCAGCACCAGGCTCAGCACCAGGATCAGGCTGGAGATCGCCAGCCGTGCCTCCTGTTCGCCCAGCCGCGCCATGATGGCGATGGCGGGAACGGTGGCGATGGCGGCCCCGCCCAGCAGGGCAATGGCCCGGTGCCAGTCGATATGCGGGCGGATGCCCCTGGCCTGAAAGGCGGTCATGGCGATTTCGCAGGAAAACACCACCGGGATCAGCGGCAGCGGATTGGTGGTCAGCGCCGCCAGGATGATGAAGATCGCGGAGAACCCGAAGCCGGAGAAGCCGCGGATCAAGGCCGCCGCGAACAACGCGGCGGCCAGATAGGCCCCCTGGCCCATAGAGAGGTCAAAGGGCAGGGGCACGGGCGTCAGACCTGCTGTTCGCGCATGTCCGCCTTGTCGATGCCTGCCACGCGGACCGGCTTCTTCATGGCGTCGCGGCGGAACGGCTCGCCCAGCTCCTGGTTGATCATCGCCTCGATCAGGGTGGTGATGCCGTTCTTCTGGTCCTCGACCGCCTGGGCCAGCGCCGCGGTCAGCTCGTCCATGGTGCGGGCCACCACGCCCTTCAGGCCGCAGGCCTGGGCGATGCCGGCATAGGACACCTGGGTGTCCAGCTCGGTGCCGACGAAGTTGTCATCGAACCACAGGGTGGAGTTGCGCTTCTCCGCGCCCCACTGGTAGTTGCGGAAGACCACCTGGGTGATGGCGGGCCACTCGCCGCGGCCGATCGCGGTCAGCTCGTTCACCGCGATGCCGAAGGCGCCGTCGCCGGAGAAGCCGACAACCGGGGTGTCCGGGTTGCCGATCTTGGCGCCGACAACCGCCGGCAGGCCGTAGCCGCAGGGGCCGAACAGGCCGGGAGCCAGGTATTTGCGGCCTTCCTCGAACGAGGGGTAGGCATTGCCGATGGCGCAGTTGTTGCCGATGTCGGAGGAGATGATCGCCTCTTTCGGCAGCGCGGCCTGGATCGCGCGCCAGGCCATGCGGGGGCTCATCCAGTCCGGCTTGTCGGCGCGGGCGCGCTCGTTCCAGGTGGTGCCCGGATCGTCGTCCTCGTGGGTCATCTCGGTCAGCTGCTGGGCCCAGCGGGACTTGGTCTCGGCGATGCGCGCCTTGCGCTCGGCGCGGCCCTCGTCGCCTGCGGTATCAGACAGCTGCGCCAGGATGCCCTGGGCCACCTTGGCGGCGTCGCCGATGATGCCGACCGAGACTTTCTTGGTCAGGCCGATGCGGTCCGGGTTGATGTCGACCTGGATGATCCGGGCGTTGGCCGGCCAGTATTCCATGCCGTAGCCCGGCAGGGTGGAGAACGGGTTCAGGCGGGTGCCGAGGCACAGCACCACGTCGGCGTCCTTGATCAGCTCCATGCCGGCCTTGGAGCCGTTGTAGCCCAG
>NZ_JBHUPT010000131.1:0-306 GCF_049056525.1 Leisingera coralii
ACCTGGATGATCCGGGCGTTGGCCGGCCAGTATTCCATGCCGTAGCCCGGCAGGGTGGAGAACGGGTTCAGGCGGGTGCCGAGGCACAGCACCACGTCGGCGTCCTTGATCAGCTCCATGCCGGCCTTGGAGCCGTTGTAGCCCAGCGGGCCGGCAAACAGCGGGTGCGAGCCGGGGAAGGCGTCATTGTGCTGGTAGCCGACGCAGACCGGCGCATCCAGCCGCTCGGCCAGATCCTTGGAGGCCTCGATGCCGCCCTTGGACAGCACCACGCCGGCGCCGTTCAGGATCACCGGGTTCTTCGCC
>NZ_JBHUPT010000132.1:0-1521 GCF_049056525.1 Leisingera coralii
CCGTTTGCGGCCATCACCGGCAGCGCCATCACGTCGATGCCGGTCAGGAACACGATCATGGTGGCGCGGAACACCGCGGGCGGCACCGGCTGCGCGGTCAGGAAGGCCGCCACCGGCAGGCCGCCGACGCCGGCGCTGTTGGCGATGCCGGCAATGGCGCCCACGCCGATATTGCCGTTGCGCCCGACCGGGCGCGCCAGCTGCCAGCCGCTCAGCAGCACCAGGCTCAGCACCAGGATCAGGCTGGAGATCGCCAGCCGTGCCTCCTGTTCGCCCAGCCGCGCCATGATGGCGATGGCGGGAACGGTGGCGATGGCGGCCCCGCCCAGCAGGGCAATGGCCCGGTGCCAGTCGATATGCGGGCGGATGCCCCTGGCCTGAAAGGCGGTCATGGCGATTTCGCAGGAAAACACCACCGGGATCAGCGGCAGCGGATTGGTGGTCAGCGCCGCCAGGATGATGAAGATCGCGGAGAACCCGAAGCCGGAGAAGCCGCGGATCAAGGCCGCCGCGAACAACGCGGCGGCCAGATAGGCCCCCTGGCCCATAGAGAGGTCAAAGGGCAGGGGCACGGGCGTCAGACCTGCTGTTCGCGCATGTCCGCCTTGTCGATGCCTGCCACGCGGACCGGCTTCTTCATGGCGTCGCGGCGGAACGGCTCGCCCAGCTCCTGGTTGATCATCGCCTCGATCAGGGTGGTGATGCCGTTCTTCTGGTCCTCGACCGCCTGGGCCAGCGCCGCGGTCAGCTCGTCCATGGTGCGGGCCACCACGCCCTTCAGGCCGCAGGCCTGGGCGATGCCGGCATAGGACACCTGGGTGTCCAGCTCGGTGCCGACGAAGTTGTCATCGAACCACAGGGTGGAGTTGCGCTTCTCCGCGCCCCACTGGTAGTTGCGGAAGACCACCTGGGTGATGGCGGGCCACTCGCCGCGGCCGATCGCGGTCAGCTCGTTCACCGCGATGCCGAAGGCGCCGTCGCCGGAGAAGCCGACAACCGGGGTGTCCGGGTTGCCGATCTTGGCGCCGACAACCGCCGGCAGGCCGTAGCCGCAGGGGCCGAACAGGCCGGGAGCCAGGTATTTGCGGCCTTCCTCGAACGAGGGGTAGGCATTGCCGATGGCGCAGTTGTTGCCGATGTCGGAGGAGATGATCGCCTCTTTCGGCAGCGCGGCCTGGATCGCGCGCCAGGCCATGCGGGGGCTCATCCAGTCCGGCTTGTCGGCGCGGGCGCGCTCGTTCCAGGTGGTGCCCGGATCGTCGTCCTCGTGGGTCATCTCGGTCAGCTGCTGGGCCCAGCGGGACTTGGTCTCGGCGATGCGCGCCTTGCGCTCGGCGCGGCCCTCGTCGCCTGCGGTATCAGACAGCTGCGCCAGGATGCCCTGGGCCACCTTGGCGGCGTCGCCGATGATGCCGACCGAGACTTTCTTGGTCAGGCCGATGCGGTCCGGGTTGATGTCGACCTGGATGATCCGGGCGTTGGCCGGCCAGTATTCCATGCCGTAGCCCGGCAGGGTGGAGA
>NZ_JBHUPT010000133.1:0-1377 GCF_049056525.1 Leisingera coralii
TGCCTTCTGTAATCGGGGCGTGTTCGTCAAGTGCGATCGGTATCGGTTCCGTTATGGGGTCATGCTTCTGTCCGCGGTCGGCTTATTGGGCGCGCCGCATGCTGGCGGTCGAAGGTGAGGCGGACCACGCTAAACGGCGGGCTTGCATGTTTTCGCGCGAGAAGCAGCGCCAGGCATTCCTACGGCCTTCGCCTCATCCCCGTCCCTGACGGGACTCTTGCCGAAGCACTGGGCGAACTGGCGCCACGGCTTCGGGATCAGATCATGTAGTGGCTCCCCAGTGGAACGGGGCGTCGTCGCGCCACATGCGATGCATTACGACGGCGAGCTTGCGCGCCACCGCGACCTTCGCCTTCTTCAGGTTGCTCCGCTTTGCGATCCTCAAGCCCCAGGCTCGAATCGACGTCCATTGGCGCGAGCGGGTGAGCATGACGTGGGCCGCAGTAAAGAGCGCCGTGCGGGTGAGGGCATCGCCAGATCGGCTGATGCGTCCCCTGACGTCGGTCTCTCCAGACTGGTATTGCCGCGGTGTGAGACCAAGATGAGCGCCAACATCGCTCGAGCGGCGGAAGCGCCCCGGGTCGTCAATCGTCGCCTTGAACGCCAGCGCCGTGACCGGTCCGACGCCCGGTATGGTCATGAACCGGCGGCAGAGTTCGTCGTTGGCTGTGAGACGCAAGAGTGCCCGGTGGAGTTCGGCGAGCTGCGCCTGCATCTCGGCCCGTCCGCGAAGCAGTGCAGACATGCATAGTTCGAGGTTCGGGCAACCCTCGACGAGCTGGCGCACCCGGGCCTCGAAGTCCCGCGCGGCGACGCGCCCGACCTTCAGGCCGAATGGACGCAGCAGGCCGCGGATCTCGTTCTCGTGGTCGCGCAGCTTGTTGACGAAGAACTCGCGTGACATGAGCAGCGTGCGCATCTCCTGGCTTTCCGTCGACTTTACATGGACCGGTTTGAACCAGCCCGAGCGGATGAGCTGCGCCAGGGACCGTGCGTCGTTGCGGTCGTTTTTGTTTCTGTTCATAGCCACCATCGCAGCCTTGGCGTGCCGCGCCTCGATGCAGACGGCGGGCAGGCCCGCGCTCCTCAGCCCATTGTAGAGCCACTGCGACAAGGGGCCGGCCTCAAAGCCAACTCGTTCGAAGGTGCCATCGGTCCTGGCCAGCAATTCGCTAATGTCGGCAGGGTCCGAAACCGCCGTCGCCTCCAGGATCATTCCGCCGTCGGCATCGACAACGCAGATGCTGGTCAATTCGAGTGAGACATCAAGTCCCGCGAACAGTACTTTGGTCATGGTCGTTCTCCCGGTCATGGACTTACCGGCAAGAAGAATACCGGCGATCCCGGGGACAGAGCCCCGATTACGCCATCTGAACG
>NZ_JBHUPT010000134.1:0-1319 GCF_049056525.1 Leisingera coralii
TCTCATCCGGGTCAAGCTTCTCTTCGCAGTCATTGGTGGCCCGGTTCGGTTGGGCCGCTGCATGCATGTGCCGGATCGGTCGCGGAGCGCCCAGCTTAGTCTCGCGCTTCACGTTGCGCAGCAGCCATTTTCGGCATCATCCGCTGACGTCGTCCGGTGAGGGACGATCCCGTCGTTGATCTTTGGAGGTTCAGTTCATGTGGCACTCTCCAATGATCTTTGACGGAATTCTGTGCCATCCGCCCACATGCGGTGCATGACGACGGCAAGCTTCCTGGCAACAGCGACGACAGCGCGACGGCGGCCCTTCCGACGCATCAAACGCAGCCCCCAGCTCTTGATCTCTGAGCTTGCAACGGACCGCATCATCATAGCGTTCGCTGCGGCGTAGAGCGTAGACCGAACATCTGGATCGCCCGCTTTCGAGATACGACCTGGGTTGTCCATCTCGCCGGATTGATAGCGTCGCGGCGTCAAGCCGAAGTGAGCCGCGACAGTTCTTGAACTCGTGAAGCGTCCGGGGTCATCTACCGCAGCTTTGAAGGTCAGAGCAGCGATTGGTCCCACGCCGGGGATTGCCATGAAGCGCAGGCACGTCTCGTCGTGGCTGGCGGCCCGTTTCACCCGCCGGTCCAACTCGCGATATGCCGTGAAGAGCATCGCGCGGGCATCCAGCAGCGGCAGCAGAGCATGTGACAGGTCTGGATCTGCATCAATGATTGGGCGCACCCGCTTGTCAAAGGATGCCTGATCTACCCGCGGCGGCAATCGATGCCCGAAGATACGGAACAGCCCGCGGATCTCGTTCGCCAAGTCAATACACTTCCGCTGGACTGCCTTGCGGCTGCTCAGCAGCGCACGCACGGCATGCGCCTCCCGGCTCTTCATATGAACTGGATTGAACCAGCCCGACCGAAGCACTTGGGCGATCCCGCGAGCGTCCGTCTTGTCGGTCTTGTTGCGCATCGCCGACAGAGCGGCGTTCACCTGTCGTGCTTCCATGCAGACAACGTCGAAGCCCGCGGCTTGCAGTCCAAAGAAGAGGTGCTGGCTCATCGCGCCAGCCTCAAAGCCAATCCGCAGGCCTGAGGATGGAAATCTCACTAAACACTGCGTGATATCTTCGATCTCACACGCTGCCGAGCGTTCAAGAAGTGCATTGCCCTCCGCATCAATCACGCAAATCGCAACCGATCGCAGCGACACATCCAGTCCCACAAAGTAATCCATCTTGTTCTCCTCAGATTGCAGAAAGCACTGCAATTCTATCGAGAACCTGACCCAGCTATCCGGTCAGCCCGATTACCCATGCTTTGTCC
>NZ_JBHUPT010000135.1:0-1258 GCF_049056525.1 Leisingera coralii
AAAAATGTATGGTCCGCCCCGCGGTTGCAAGTCGCGTGGTGACGTTATGGCTTGCGTAAATGTATCCGGCCTCTGATCAGTGGGCTGGTTTTGCCAGCCAGGCCTTGATGAGATCCGCACCTCGGGTTCCAGATTACTTGCTCCGGGATCTTGTCCCGCTTTTTTGCGCGTAGCTTACCCGTGGTCGATCAGCCGTTTGGTCATCACATCCCCTGCAATCGGTCTGCGGTTGGGCTCAGGTCATGCTGCTGCTCCCTTCGTCCGCAGGTAGTTCTCACCGGGACGGGTCAGGATTGCCCAGGCTATTCGGGTGAGTTTGTTTGCCAGAGCAACCACCGCCTTGTTGCGGTGCGTACGGTCTTCTAGCGCGCTGAGCCATCGACCCAAGGCGTGGGTCTCACGATGGAGATGCAGGAAGCACGACCGGGCACCGTGGATGATCAGACGCCTGACATAGCCATTGCCGCGTTTGCTGATCCCGAGCAGGGTCTGCTTTCCGCCAGAAGAATGCTCGGCTGGAACCAAGCCAAGCCAGGCAGCCATATCACGCGCTTTGCGGAACTGGCGGCCATCTCCGGCGGCAGCAACAAGAGCCGTCGCACCGAGTGCGCCAATGCCAGGGATCGTGAGCAACCGCCGAACCGTCTCGTCACTGTGCGCGATGGCTTCGATCTCTTTCGTCAGCTCGGCGACTCGCCGCTCGATATGCGCGAGGTCATTGAGCAGATCGTTAAGCAATGCCCGCATGGCGTTGGACAGGTCGTTCTCTTCATTGGCGAGGTGATGCCGGATGTCAGCATGGAAGCCGCCAGCCCCTGTGCGCATGGCAAGGCCATATTCGATGCAGAACGCACGTGCCTGGTTCATGAGCCCAGTCCGGTTGCGGATCAAGCGATCTCGTATACGGTGGAGAGCCTGAAGATCGACTTGCTCTTCCGACCGCACCTGCACGAACCGCATCGTCGGCCGGGTGACAGCTTCCGAAATGGCTTCTGCATCGAGCGTGTCCGACTTGTTGGACTTAACATAGGGCTTCACGAACTTGGCCGGAATGATCCGGGCATTGTGCCCCATCCCCGTTAGCTTCCTTGCCAGCCACTGCGATCCAGCGCAGGCCTCCATGCCGATTAAGGCAGGCTCAGCAGCTTCGAAGAACCGCAGCAATGTCTCACGCGAGAACTTAGCTCTTTGAATTGGATGTCCTTCGGCATCGAGCGCGACGACATGAAAGACCTTCTTGCCGATATCGATCCCGTAA
>NZ_JBHUPT010000136.1:0-808 GCF_049056525.1 Leisingera coralii
GGCGCTGCGCCAGGGCTGGCTCGGCGACCCGCAGGGCGGCCAGATGCTGGTCAGCGCGCATCTGGCCTTCAACGCCGCGCTCCTGCTGCTGGCGCTGCCGCTGTGCACGCCGCTTGGCGGTGTCTTTGCCCGGCTGTTTCCGGAGCCGGCGGCGGCCCCGGCGCAGCCGCCGGGCCGGCCGGTCAGCGCGCTGGAGCAGGGCAGCTACGGCGCGCCCGCGCAGGCCGTGGCCAACCTCACCCGCGAGCTCTTGCGGATGTCGGACCAAGTTGGCGCCATGTTCCGCCCGGTGCTAGAGCTGTACCAGGCAGGCACCAAGGAGCAAATCCGCGCGGTGCAGCAGATGGACGAGGAGGTCAACGCCTGCCTGTCGGGCATCCGCCAGTATGTGGCGGCGATCCCGGCGGAGGCGTTCAGCAAGGAACAGCTGAAAACCGCCCGCAGCCTGATGGAATACGCCATCCGGCTGGAGACCGCGGGCGACGTGGTGGCCCGCCGCCTGACGGTGCTGGCCGGCGAGATGCGCAAGAAGGAGCTGCGGTTTTCCAAGGACGGCTGGCTGGAAATCACCCGCATGCATGAGGCGATCCTGGCCAATATGCAGCTGGCCTCCAACGTGCTGATCTCCGGCGACCTGGAGAGCGCGCGGCTCTTGAGCCTGGAGAAGACCGAGCTGAAACGGATGGAGCGCGACAGCCGCAAACGCCACCTGCGGCGGCTGCAGAACGGCGCCCGCGACAGCTTTGACACCTCCGACATCCACCTGGAGACGCTAAGAGCCTTACGCGAGTTCAACAGCCATATCGCC
>NZ_JBHUPT010000137.1:0-414 GCF_049056525.1 Leisingera coralii
ACGCCACCTGCGGCGGCTGCAGAACGGCGCCCGCGACAGCTTTGACACCTCCGACATCCACCTGGAGACGCTAAGAGCCTTACGCGAGTTCAACAGCCATATCGCCGCGGTGGCCTATCCGGTGCTCTACCGCAACGGCCAGCTGCTGGAGACCCGCCTGATCGAGGAGATGGATGGCATTGAAGAGACGGAAGAGGCCGTGGCAGGCCGATGACCGGGCACAACCCGGCAAAACTGTCACAAAGTTCTGACAAACATAAGAAAACCAACCAGTCCAAAGGGAGAATTGTACAAATGACTGTAAAGGCTATTGTTTCGCGGCGTTCGGTTTTGCAGGGGGCGGGGGCTGCGGCTTTGGCGGCGCCGCTTTATGCGAAAAGCGCGCTGGCGTCGTCGGGGGAGATCAACATCCTG
>NZ_JBHUPT010000138.1:0-1217 GCF_049056525.1 Leisingera coralii
TGATCAGCCCCACCTGAGTGGTCCGGTTTGATTGTTAGTGCATGACCGGCCTTTGATCCATCAGAACGATGGTTTCCGGCGCGGGTGGGCGATACCCCAGAGCACTGTGTGGTCGCTTGGTGTTGTAGTGTTTCCTCCACTTTTCGATCAGGATTTGAGCCTCGCGGAGGCTGTAGAATATCTCACCGTTGAGCAGTTCGTCGCGGAGCCGGGCGTTGAAGCTTTCGCAGTAACCGTTCTCCCAGGGGGATCCAGGCTCGATGTAAGCGGTTTTGGCACCAACGGCTGCAATCCAGTCCCGGACAGCCTGGGCGACGAACTCAGGCCCGTTGTCAGACCGGATATAGGCCGGGATACCGCGCAGGATGAACAGGTCGCTCAAGGCGTCGATCACGTCACCTGAGTTCAGCTTTCGCTTCACCCGGATCGCCAGGCATTCCCGACTGAACTCATCGAGGATGTTCAGCGTGCGGAAGACCTTGCCATCCTCCGTCCGGCAATGGACAAAGTCATAGCTCCAGACGTGATGCCGGTATTCTGGCCGCAGCCGGACACAGGAGCCGTCATTCAGCCACAGACGCCCCTTCTTAGGTTGTTTCATTGGCACTTTCAGCCCCTCCCGCCGCCATAGTCGTTCGACCCGTTTGTCGTTGACCTGCCAGCCTGCCCCTCTCAGCAATGCTGCGATCCGCCGATAGCCGTAGCGGCCATACTGGCGGGCAAGCACGATCATGTCCGCAACCAGGCGTGCTTCGTCCGCCCGGCCCTTGGGCGGCTTGCGCTGCGTGGATCTGTGTTGCTTCAGGACGCGGCAGGCGCGCCGCTCAGACACCCTGAACAGGCTGCGCACATGGTCGATGCAGGCCCGGCGGCGGGCGGGGCTCAGAAGTTTCCCTTCGCAGCTTCCGTCAGGATGAGCTTGTCCAGGGTCAAGTCCGAGACGGCGCGACGCAGCCGTTCGTTTTCTTTCTGCAATCGTTTGAGTTCCCTGAGTTGGTCGGTTCCCATCCCGCCATACTGTTTGCGCCAGCGGTAATAGGTCTGCTCGGTGATGCGCACTTCGCGGATCGCATCCACCCGCGCCATCCCTTGCCCGACAAGCACCTCAACCTGCCGCAGCTTCGTGACAATTTCTTCGGGTTTGTGCCGCTTCGTTCCCATTCTGATCCTCCGTTTTCCTAAACATAACGGCGGACCACTTCACTGGGGGAGGATCA
>NZ_JBHUPT010000139.1:0-1140 GCF_049056525.1 Leisingera coralii
CACAAGGGCGTGGATGCGGCCAAGGCCCGCGCCGCCGCCGAAACCCCGCTGGTCTATGCCGCCATGCTGGTGCGCCTGGGCCATGCCACCGGCACCGTCGGCGGCGCCGTGCATACCACCGGCGACGTGGTGCGCAGCGCCATCCAGGTGATCGGCATGGCGCCGGATGCGGGCATGGTCTCCTCCTTCTTCCTGATGTACCCGCCCGAAGGCGCGCCGGAGGGCGCCCGGGCCATGCTGTATTCCGATTGCGGGCTGGTCATCGACCCCAAGCCTGCGGAGCTGGCCTCCATTGCCGCCGCCTCGGCCCGCTCGGCCCGCGCCTTGCTGCGGGCGGATCCGAAGCTCGCCTTCCTCAGCTTCTCGACCAAGGGCAGCGCCAGGCACCCGGCGGTGGACAAGGTGACCGAAGCCCTGAGCCTGTTCCAGGACGCGCACCCGGACCTGCCAGCCGATGGCGAGCTGCAATTCGACGCCGCCTTTGTGCCCGCGGTCGGGGCGCGCAAGTCGCCCGGCTCCAGCGTCGCGGGCCAGGCCAACGTGATGATCTTCCCCAATCTGGATGCGGGCAACATCGGCTACAAGATCACCCAGCGGCTGGGCGGCTACTCCGCCATCGGCCCGGTCCTGCAGGGGCTGGCGAAACCGGCCAACGACCTGTCCCGCGGCTGCAGTGCCGGGGATGTCACCCAGATTATCGCCGTCACCATTCTGCAGGCGGCCCCGTAAAACCACCCTTTGGAGGCCGCACACTCTTGACCGCAGGCCGGAATGTGCACCCCATGGGACAAACAGGAAAGTTTCCCGCCATGTCCGTTCTGGCACAGATAAAATCCCTGCAATCCGGCGGCGTGCAAAACAAGCTCCGCCAGCTCCTGCCGGGTGTGGCCGTGTCGGCCCTTGTTGCCATCACCGCGCAGTTCCTTGCGGAGCATTACGCAACCCCTGCCATGCTGCTGGCGCTGCTGCTGGGGATTGCCGTCAGCTTCCTGGGCGAAGAGGGCAAGGCCGTGCCGGGCATCGCCTTTTCCGCCCGCTCGCTGCTGCGGCTCGGCGTCGCCCTGCTGGGCGTGCGGATCTCGATGTCGCTGATGGCGGGGCTGGGCTGGGATCTGATCGCGCTGGTGGCCGGCGGCGTGG
>NZ_JBHUPT010000140.1:0-1117 GCF_049056525.1 Leisingera coralii
GTGTGAACTCACGCTGAAGCGCAACTTCTGATATGTCGTTTTATTCCAAACGGTTCTGGATTTCTATCAGCTTGCTTTCGAAGACTTCTGCTGGTGTCTTGTAGCCGAGGCACTTGCGCGGGGTGGAATTGAGGCGGTGGCAAACCGACCTCAAATATCGGTTTGTCAGCGCCGTCGGTTCGGTCGAGCGAGGCAGGTACTTTCTCAGCCTGTTGTTGGTGTTCTCGACGGTGCCTTTCTGCCACGGAGCTTGCGGGTCACAGAACCAGCTGTCCGCGCCGATGCCGTCCTTTAGATGGCGCCAGGCCGAGAACTCCGTGCCGCGGTCGAAGGTGATTGATTGGCGCGCATCGGCGGGCAGCGGAGCCAGACCGCTGATCAGCGCCTCCATGATCGGTTTGGATTGCCGGTCCTCGTTGCGCATCACGACAGCATACCGGCTCACGCGCTCGACGAGCGATGTCACGTTCACCTTTCCATGTTCTTTGCGGAACATCATCAGATCGCATTCCCAGTGCCCGAACTCTGCGCGCTCTGAGATGCGGTCAGGCCTGTGAGACAGGCTCTGCACATCGAAGATGTGAGTTCGATTGTGCCGCCGGTGCCCACGCGGCCTGCGGCGCTTTCGATGCTCTGGCAGATGGCGATAGAACTGTTCCTCGCGGCCATCCTTGGAATAGGCGAAACGGTAGATCGTCTCGTGGCTGACCCGGACCGGATGACGCTCGAGCCGCATCCGGCCGACGATCTGCTCAGGTGACCATCCGGCCTTGAGGCGGTCTTCGACCGCTTCTTTCAGTTCCGGGTGGACGATCATCTTCCGGTGTACCGCGCGCCGCTGCTCGTACATCTCCTGGGCGGCCACTGCGTGGTATCCGTTCAGCTCAGGAAGTTCCTTGTCATCAAAGAAATTACGCTTGAGCTCCCGGTAGATCGTAGACGCTGCGCGGCCCAGCCGGTCTGCGATCTCAGGCACCGGCATTTTGGCTTCACGCCACTTGGCAATCTTCCGACGTTCTTCCAAACTCAGGTGAGGGTAATTGCGTCCCATTCAATAGCCTCCATGCAAACATCTGTTTTGATACAGAATTTGCACTTCGGATGTGAATCCACCCCG
>NZ_JBHUPT010000141.1:0-1050 GCF_049056525.1 Leisingera coralii
GGCTCTGTTGCACAAATTGGCTGATGGCCGGGGTTCCCCTTTCCCCGGACAGACTTATCCCACGGGCTCTGTGACAGGGATGCCGAGCGCGGTGTAGCCGTTCAGAACGGCGATACGGACCTGAAGCTCCGCGACCTGTCGGTCGAAGTCCCGTGCCATGAGGCGCTGCCCCAGCAGTTTCACACAGTTCATCTTCGTTTCGACGCGGCTTCGGCGGTGGTATCCGCTCCATCGTCGCCAGAGGGCACGACCGAGGTATTTCGATGCCCGCAATGCTTCGTTTCGTGCGACCGCGCCGACGGTGACGGTCTTCCACGGTTTGGCATTCTTGCGGGGCGGGATGACAGCGTGGGCGCCGCGGTCAGCGATTGCATCGTGGCATTTGCGGGTGTCGTAGGCACCGTCGGCAGTGACACTGCTGATCTGCTCGTACGCCGGGATCTGGTTGAGCAGGTCGGGTAACACCGGCGCATCGCCGATATGGTTCCCTGTGATCTCTACGGCCCGAACCTCCAGCGTTTCCTCATCAATCCCCAAGTGGATCTTGCGCCAGACGCGCCGCTTGGGACCACCATGCTTGCGGGCGTGCCACTCGCCTTCGCCCTCCACCTTGATCCCGGTGCTATCGATTAACAGGTGCAGCGGGCCCTTCGCGCCACGGTAGGGGATGTTGACGGCCAGGGTCTTCTGGCGGCGGGACAGGGTGCTGAAGTCTGGCACCGCCCAGTCCAGGCCGACCAGCCGCAGCAGGCTTTCGACGAAGCCTGTCGTCTGCCGAAGCGCCATGCCGAACAGCACCTTCATCGAAAGGCATGTCTGGATGGCGGCATCGCTGTAGGTCTGCTGACGGCCACGCCTGCCTGTCGGCGCGGCATCCCAGCTCATCTCGGGGTCAAACCAGATCGTCAGCGAGCCGCGGCGCTTGAGCGCTTCATTGTAGGCTGGCCAGTTCCTGGTCTTGTAGGTCAGGGGTGTAGGTCTGCTCATGCATCCCAGCTACCACGCTGGATTCATGAGATGAATCCCACACGGGATTTGTGCAACAAAGCC
>NZ_JBHUPT010000142.1:0-1012 GCF_049056525.1 Leisingera coralii
ACCAACGGTCAGTAGAGGACCAAACCCTGAACAGGGCGAACTAATAACCGCGGACTCTGCGGGGAGCACGTCACAGAGTTACCTTTTGCGACTCATAGCTTTCCATTGAGCAAGGCGCTGGTTCGGTTTCCATTGGCTTCCAGAGTTGCGGTTTAAGTTTCGCTGGGCCCGCAAATCTCATCCAAGCTGCTCAGAACGTTTGACAGTTCTTGCCTGACAAGCTTTATGCGCTCCGAAGAAAGAGCCTCTTTCCGTCCCGCCAGTTCCAGAACCACGGCGAGGACAGTATCTGAATGCCTCATCAGTTCGATCAGGTGTTCGCCTGCCGGCCCGTATGAGCCTGATATCCAGTTCTTTGCAGTACGTTCGCTCACATCTGTCCATCTGATCATGGTTTTGGCAGCCCGGCCCGCACCACCCAATTCTTGAGACAATGCAGTGCTGATTGCCTCCCGGTACTCTGCCAAAGAAACTGCCCCTTGGCCCGTCCGATGAAACGTGTTGCCCGTTTTATGAAACATGTTTCCGGTCCTCTGCCGCTACAACTGGGGAAGGAATCGCGGATCATTTGCGCAGATTTGCGAACTTGAGAAACGGAGGGCCAGAGCATTGAGTTGGCCAAACGACGACCGCAACAGGGACAGACGGCTCAAAACTGCTGCACAATATGTTCGCATGTCGACTGAGCATCAGCGCTACTCGACCGAAAACCAGTCGGATGCAATCGCACGTTACGCTGATGAGCGCGGCTATCAAATCGTGAGAACCTATTCGGACGCGGGCAAAAGCGGTTTGCGCATCGAAGGCCGGACAGGCCTGACCCGTCTTATCGAAGACATCGAAGCTGGCCAGGCGAATTCCAGGACTGTGCTTGTGTATGACGTCAGCCGCTGGGGCCGTTTCCAGGACGCTGATGAGAGTGCTTACTACGAATACATGAGCCTCCCCCAAAGAAGTGGTCCGCCCCTATGATTAGGAAACGGAGGACCATAGATGGCGAGCAAAAGGCCCA
>NZ_JBHUPT010000143.1:0-935 GCF_049056525.1 Leisingera coralii
AGAGGCCGGATACATTTACGCAAGCCATAACGTCACCACGCGACTTGCAACCGCGGGGCGGACCATACATTTTTTGTAAGCGTGTCATGTCAGCGTTATTCAGGGTACTCACCGCATCTTACACCCAAGACCAGAGCGGAGGTTCCCCAGAGCGACACCCCTCCTTCGATATCGAATTCTGAGAAACTCAAGACCATCTGTGTGAAGTCGTTCGCAATTACCAAGTGTGTCGCTGAAACAGGAACGCCTTTCACCTCCCTGAACCTGGAGCAAAAGAGTGAGGGCACTCCTGCCCCACGATCCAGCACATCCTCATTACACACGAAACTCCAAGCCGCTCGGGAACTCTTTAACGGATGCCGGAAATACAGCACACCAAGCGCTCCATCCTTCAAAAACTCCGCTTCGAAAAACTCAGGAACCTCACACTTGAAAGCCCTGGCATCAAGCGCAAAGGCCGCCGGGACGCACAAATGCGCTAAAACTAAGAGCCCGCCCAAAATCGTCGCAAGTTTCATCCTACCTCCCTTGCTGGACTCTCTTGTTTCAGCCAGTTGAAGTCGCCCACTCGCGGCCAGCATTCAGCACCGAGTATCCAGATCCACGAAAGCCGCCGCCGACCTCACCACCTTGACAGTAGTCAGCATACCCATTTCGTCGAAGCTCATGACAGGCTTTTCGAACATAACCAATACTCAAAAGCCACTGCGCTCGGCGATTTGCTTGAAGCTGAGCCGAAACCATCTCGCCCTACCAAAATTCTCAGGACAAGCTCTGCTTCACCAGTTACTACAAACCCTCGCTCCATAAATGGATTTACCTTAGTTCAGAATTATCACCTGTTGCGGAGGTGTCTGCATGGCTCTGTTGCACAAATTGGCTGATGGCCGGGGTTCCCCTTTCCCCGGACAGACTTATCCCACGGGCTCTGTGAC
>NZ_JBHUPT010000144.1:0-802 GCF_049056525.1 Leisingera coralii
CTGGTCGTGTTCATGAACAAGGTTGACCAGGTCGACGACGAAGAGCTGCTGGAGCTGGTGGAAATGGAAATCCGCGAGCTGCTGTCCTCCTACGAGTTCCCGGGCGACGACATTCCGATCATCGCAGGCTCCGCGCTGGCGGCGATGGAAGGCCGTGACCCGGAAATCGGCGAAGAGAAGATCAAAGAGCTGATGGCGGCCGTGGACGAGTACATCCCGACCCCGGAGCGCGCGGTTGACCAGCCGTTCCTGATGCCGATCGAAGACGTGTTCTCGATCTCCGGCCGCGGCACCGTTGTGACCGGCCGTGTCGAGCGCGGTGTGATCAACGTCGGCGACGAAATCGAAATCGTCGGCATCCACGACACCAAGAAGACCACCTGCACCGGCGTGGAAATGTTCCGCAAGCTGCTGGACCGCGGTGAGGCAGGCGACAACATCGGCGCCCTGCTGCGCGGTGTGGACCGTGACGGTGTTGAGCGCGGCCAGGTGCTGTGCAAGCCGGGTTCCGTGACCCCGCACACCAAGTTCGAAGCCGAAGCCTACATCCTGACCAAGGAAGAAGGCGGCCGCCACACCCCGTTCTTCGCGAACTACCGTCCGCAGTTCTACTTCCGCACCACCGACGTGACCGGCACCGTGACCCTGCCGGAAGGCACCGAGATGGTGATGCCGGGCGACAACCTGAAGTTCACCGTTGAGCTGATCGCGCCGATCGCAATGGAAGACGGCCTGCGCTTCGCCATCCGCGAAGGCGGCCGCACCGTCGGCGCCGGCGTCGTGTCGAAGATCATCGAGTAAT
>NZ_JBHUPT010000145.1:0-702 GCF_049056525.1 Leisingera coralii
ATGGCTACCGCCGGGTTGCGGCCCTGCTGCGGGACACTGGCTGGCAGGTGAACGACAAACGTGTCGAACGTTTATGGCGGCGGGAGGGGCTGAAGGTTCCAATGAAGCAGCCCAGGAAGGGACGGCTCTGGCTCAACGACGGATCATGTGTCCGATTGCGCCCCGAGTATCGCAACCACGTTTGGTCGTACGACTTCGTCCACCACCGGACAGACGATGGAAGGGCATTTAGGACATTGAACATTCTGGATGAATACAGCCGGGAATGCCTTGCGGTCCGGGTGAAGCGAAAGCTGAATTCAACCGAAGTCATCGACGCGCTGACGGACCTGTTCATTCTACGCGGTATCCCAGCCTATATCAGATCTGACAACGGCCCTGAGTTCATTGCGGAAGCTGTCAGGGGCTGGATCACGGCTGTCGGCGCCAAGACTGCTTTCATTGAACCGGGCTCACCTTGGGAGAACGGATACTGCGAGAGTTTCAACGGGCGCATGCGGGACGAACTGCTGAACGGGGAAGTCTTCTACTCGCTACCTGAAGCTCAAATCATCATCGAAAGCTGGAGGAAGCACTACAATACAAAACGGCCACACAGTGCCTTGGGATACCGCCCGCCCGCGCCTGAGGCCATCATCCCGATAGACCAAAGGCCAGCCATGCACTAACTTTCAACTTGGACCACTCAAGTGGGGCGGCTCA
>NZ_JBHUPT010000146.1:0-662 GCF_049056525.1 Leisingera coralii
GCGGTGCGGATGGTGCGCACCGGGATCGAGCGCAGCTACGGGGCCTCGTTCCAGCGGCTGCTGACCGGGCGGCAGAGCCATCTGCAGGCTGGCGCCATGGGGCTGATCTTGGCCATCGTGCTGCAAAGCTCGGCGGCGGTGGCGCTGCTCACATCCGGCTTTGCCGCCAGCGGCTACCTCGCCTTCCCGACCGGGCTGGCGATTGTGCTGGGCGGCGATCTGGGCTCGGCGCTGATCATCCAGATCCTGTCGTTCAAGCTCGACTGGCTGGTGCCGGTGCTGCTGGCGATCGGCGGCTATCTGTTCGTCAAGACCGAGACCAAGAAGGCGCGGCAGCTGGGGCGGATCCTGATGGGCGTGGCTTTCATACTGATATCGCTCAGGTTTCTGCGCGAGGCGATGGACCCGATCCGCGACAGCGCTTTCCTGCCCGCCATCGCGGGCTACCTGGCGCGCGACTATATCACCGCCTTCCTGGTCGGCGGCGCGCTGGCCTTTGTAATGCATTCCAGCGTGGCGGCGATCCTGATGTGCGTCACCCTGGTGCAGATCGGCGCCATCCCCTTTGCCGCCGGCCTGTCGCTGGTGCTGGGAGCGAATTTCGGCTCCGCCTTCATCCCGGTCTGGCTCAGCCGCGGCATGGACCTGAAGGCGCGGCGCAT
>NZ_JBHUPT010000147.1:0-634 GCF_049056525.1 Leisingera coralii
ATCCCGAAGGCGGCCATTGAAGCTCTCCACGAAGCCGTTCTGCATCGGTTTGCCGGGCGCGATGTAGTGCCATTCGACCTGCCGGTCCTGCTGCCATTTCAGGATCGCGTTGCTGGTCAGTTCGGTGCCGTTGTCGGACACCACCAAGCAGGGATAGCCACGCAGATCGGCGATCCTGTCCAGTTCCCTGGCGACCCGCAGGCCCGACAGCGATGTATCCACGACAGTGGCCAGGCATTCCCGGCTGAAGTCGTCGATCACACACAAAATACGGAACCGGCGCCCGTCCGAGAGCGTGTCTGAGACGAAGTCCAGCGACCACCGCTGGTTCGGCCCCTGCGGGACCGCCATGGGCGCCCTGGTTCCGATTGCGCGCTTGCGGCCGCCCCGTTTGCGCACGCTCAGCCCCTCTTCCCGGTAGATCCGGTAGAGCTTTTTCCAGTTCACCTCCCAGCCTTCCCGCTTCAGAAGAATGTGCAGTCGCCGATAGCCGAACCGCCTGCGCTCACCAGACAGTTCACGCAGCCGGTGCCGCAGGTCCTTGTCTTCCGGCCTGACCGGCCGCCGCCGGTACACACGCGGATCGATCCCGGCCAGCGCACAAGCCCGCCGCTGCGAGTAGCTCTTCTCTTTC
>NZ_JBHUPT010000148.1:0-552 GCF_049056525.1 Leisingera coralii
CTGGCTCACCCGTGAACTGGAGAAACGCGGCCTTCCGATCATCTGCATTGATGCGCGCCTGGCACACAAGGCGCTGTCGGGACGGATCAACAAGTCCGATCCCGGTGATGCCGAAGGGTTGGCACATCTGGCCCGTACCGGCTGGTTCAGCCGGGTTCACATCAGAAGCGAAGCGTCGGAACGGGTTCGCGTTCTTATTGGCGCACGGGAACGCCTGATCAGGATGCGCAAGGAGCTGGAAGCGCATGTTCGCGGTGTGCTGAAGATTTTCGGGATCTGTATGGGGCCAGTAGGCCGGGCAGACCTGAGGCAGGGCTTCCGCGACCAGCTCGCAGAGGCAGGCCTGACCGACCCGGCGCTCGGCCTGATGGCTGGCATGTTCATCCCGATCCACAGGGCCCTGTGCGCAGCCGCGGAAGCGATGGATGAAGATCTCAGGATCATCGCACGCGAAAGCGGCCTTGCCCGCCGCCTCATGACCGTTCCGGGCGTTGGGCCTGTCGTCGCGCTGTCCTTTATCGCTACCCTCGACAATGCGGAGCGTTTCCGGAG
>NZ_JBHUPT010000149.1:0-506 GCF_049056525.1 Leisingera coralii
TTACGGGATCGATATCGGCAAGAAGGTCTTTCATGTCGTCGCGCTCGATGCCGAAGGACATCCAATTCAAAGAGCCAAGTTCTCGCGTGAGACATTGCTGCGGTTCTTCGAAGCCGCTGAGCCTGCCTTAATCGGCATGGAGGCCTGCGCTGGATCGCAGTGGCTGGCAAGGAAGCTAACGGGGATGGCCAAAGTGCTTGCGGTTTAAAAAGGGCCAAGTCCAGTAAAAGAGACCCGTGGGCATTTGCGGCGTTCGCCCACGGGGATCATCTGACTAGATGAAAAGAAGAACAAAGTTCTCCTCACTCTCTTTCTGCGAGAAGTTTGTAAATAAAGTGTTAACGCCGGATCGGGCGTTCAACTTCGGAGTGAGGTGGGCACGTGAGGCGTAAAAAGAGAACGGGCAAGTTGGCCAAGCTTGGCGACGCGGTTCTCTGTTTGCAGAAGCGTCAAGCACGGGTTCTATAGCCGTTCGGGGTCTTGGTTCTCTACGAAGTCGGTGTTTC